>JAFQBQ010000127.1 GCA_017416635.1 Alphaproteobacteria bacterium
TCGGCTTGCAGTAAACATATTGGAGTTAAAGTTTGGAAAGTACCAAAAATTCTGAGGAAAAATATCGGGTAAATCGAGCGATTGTCGCTCAGCAAGTTAGGTTAATTGATCAAAATGGCGAGCCACTGGGAGTAGTTCATATAAAAGAAGCAATGACGAAGGCACGAGAAGCGGGGCTAGACCTGGTCGAAGTTGCGGCGCAAGCGAATCCTCCGGTTTGTAAAATTATTAACTACGGCAAGCTGAAATATGAACAGCAGAAAAAGAAAGCCGAAGCGCGAAAGAAACAGAAAGTCGTAGAAATTAAGGAAGTTAAATTAACTCCGACAATCGGCGAACATGATTATCAAGTCAAATTGAATAGTATTGTCAGATTCCTTTCAGATGGGAATAAAGTCAAAGTCACCCTGAGATTCAGAGGAAGAGAATTGACTCACAAAGAACTCGGCGAAAAACTTTTAGCCCGACTTCTGGAAGATTTAAAAGATAAGGCAAAAAGTGAAGGAAGTCCTCGTTTAGAAGGACGGCAAATGGTTATGATTTTGTCAGCGGTAGTTGCGAAATGAGTGCAATAATCAACAGATGTATTATCGGCGAATTTGATATAACTGACGCTTTTAGCGCAGTAGATGAGCTTGAGGAAAGCAGTTACTTGGCGGCATCTGCTGTTCAATGGAAAGATAAATGGCTAGTGGAAATTTTATCGGAGAATCCTATCAAAGAAACTGAGCTACGGAGTGTTTTCATAGATAAGCCGTTTAAAATATTAGAAAACGCTCCACTGAAAGAAGAAAATTGGCTGCAAAAGTGCTTTGAAAATCTTAAACCGCTCGTAATCGGAAGTTTTTACGTCTACGGTCCGCATTTAAAAAATAAACCAAGGCCAGCTAATAAAATCGCGATAGAGATTGCGGCAGCCACAGCTTTTGGTTCGGGAAGTCACGCTACTACTAACAGATGCTTAGCAGCTTGCGAAGCTTTTTTTGATTCCAAAAAGCACAAAAAAATACTCGATCTCGGATGTGGATCCGGGATTTTAAGTATCGCTTTGGCAAAACTCGGTGCTAAAAATATTTTTGCTTACGATAACGATGATGAAGCCGTTCGAGTAACGAAGGAAAATACAGTAATTAATAAGGTGTCCCCTTATATTTCTGCTTTCAAAAATGATGGGACCTCCTTCGAAAATGATAATTATGACTTAATCGTTTCAAATATTTTGGCGGAACCATTGATTTCGATGAGTAAAGCAATTTTTAATTCGTTGAATCCAGGCGGTTTGTTAATTTTATCTGGATTTTCATCAGACGATAATTCAGTGCAGGATAAATTTCTTTCGTTCGGTTTGAAATTGATTCATCGCTATGATCAAAATGATTGGACAACGATTGTTTTAGAAAAAGATCATTAGTTGCAATTAAAACGTTAACCATTCCTTAACTAAAGGTTTTTACACTGCGTTAAGAAAATGCGGAGTTCGAAGTGAAAGAAGAAGTTGCCATTATCGGCGCGGGACAGATGGGCAGCGGCATCGCTCAGGTTTTTGCGACAGCTGGTTTTTGCGTCAGAGTTTATGATATTTCAAAACAGATGCTGAATTTAGCTAGAGTAAGAATTCGTGATTCACTAAATAAATTACATGAAAAGGGCTCTGTTACCGAGCCCGTCGAAGATATTACTTTTCGCATAGATTATTTTTATGAATTAGAAGATTTATCCGGATGCAAAATATTTATCGAATCGGCGTTTGAAGATTTCGATATAAAAACGAATATCCTTTATAAATTATCGCAATATGCCGGACCGGACTCGTTTATCGCAAGCAATACATCTTCGCTTTCAATTACTTCGTTATCAAAAATGTTGCGTTATCCCGATAAATTTTTAGGATTTCATTTTATGAACCCTCCCCCACTGATGGATCTAATCGAGGTGATAAGAGGATTTCACACCAGCGACAGCACATTCCAATTTTTTATGAATTTAGCGCGAACGATAAAGAAAGTTCCGATTAGCTGTAAAAATACACCGGGCTTTGTTCTAAATCGAATACTTATTCTGATGATAAATGAAGCTGTCTGTACTTTGTATGACGGAACTTCCTCCGCCGAACAGATCGACGAAACGATGAAGCTCGGAGCAAATCACCGCATGGGACCTTTGGCGTTGGCTGATTTAATCGGTCTCGATACGGTTTTGTCGATTTTAAAAAATTTAAAGAAAGAATCCGGAAACGACAAGTATACCCCCTGCCCTCTTCTTCAGCAATACGTACGCCAAGGCCGTCTCGGAAGAAAATCTAAAAAAGGATTTTTTGAATATTAGAAAAAGGATTACAGTGTTGCCGTGCTCCTTGCAATAATGACATTGCTAACCCATTACTCCGACAGCATTTGAAAAAATTCTTCTTCGGAAATTACTTTGATATTTAGCTCGTTTGCTTTCTGCAATTTTTGTCCGCCGTTAAGTCCGGCTATAACCAAAGTTGTTTTACTCGACACCGAAGATGAAA
>JAFQBQ010000128.1 GCA_017416635.1 Alphaproteobacteria bacterium
CAAAAATATTTATGGGTGGAAAAGAAAAATCGTTTTTTGAAAAAGTTAAGCAAGATTTTAAACAAGCATATTTTTTCAAACCGAAAGCCAGTAGGAGTTTATCTGCGGAAATTTACGTCATCGGTATAGGATTCAAAAAATGCAATTAGAAGCAAGAGTAAAATCATCTATTGAGCTATTGGATATATTTTTTCGTTCGGAATCTCCGTTTGATGTAGTTCTTGCAAAATATTTTCAACATAATAAATGGATAGGAGCAAACGATCGACGCGCTGTTGCTGAATTTACTTACTCGATTTTTCGCAAATTCGAAAAAATTAAATTTTTAACATCTAAAATTACAAATGATTTCGGACGTTTTTTTGTGCTCGCATATTTGAAAAGAGAAAAATGTTATTCGATTTCGCAAATCGAAGAAATATTTTCCGGACGTACTTATGCTCCTACTAAGCTTTCAGAATTTGAAAAGCGATTTTTAGATAATCTTCCAAGTGAAGTTCCGTCTTATGCTGAACTAAATTATCCTGTTTGGTTAGAACCATATTTTCTAAAAGCTTTCGGCGATGAAAATTTTTCTAACGAAATGCAAGCGCTAAATGAAAGAGCCTTTGTTGATTTGCGCGTAAATACACTTATATCTTCCAAAGATGAAGTAAAAAATCTCCTGCAAAAAGATTTTGAAATTACCGAAACAGAATATTCCGACACGTGTTTGAGAATTATCAACGGTCGCATTGGACGAGGTCATCCAATTATTCAAAAAGGACTTGTTGAAATCCAAGATGAGGGTTCGCAGCTGATTGCTGAAGCATGTCATGCCAGTCCTGGAGATACAGTTGTTGATTTTTGCGCTGGAGCTGGCGGAAAAACTTTAGCTCTTGCGTCATATATGCAAAATAAAGGAAGATTGTTTGCTCTTGATAAATTCGCGGAACGACTAAAATTCGCGCAACAGCGTTTAAAACGAGCGCAAGTAAGTAATACCTTCTGCCAAGAAATTACAAATAAATGGATGAAAAGACACGAACAAGTCGCGGATGTTGTTCTAGTTGATGCTCCGTGTTCTGGTTCTGGAACGTGGCGACGAAATCCGGATATGCGCGCAAAGTTTAAACCTTCAGATTTAAAAGAATTAATAAAAGTGCAGGCAGACATACTTGCATCAGCCCAAAAATTAGTAAAACCTGGCGGACGATTAATTTACTCGACTTGTTCAGTATTTAAAGAAGAAGATGAAGAGCAAGCGCAGAATTTTTTAAAACAATTTCCGGAATTTTTCGCAAAACCGATCGAATTAAATCATTACAACGGAGATTACTTAAAATTATCTCCTTTCAAAAATAAAACCGACGGATTTTTCGCCGCGGTATTTCAAAAAAGCAGCAAAATCTAATAATAACGTGTGGACAAAATTGTTAATAACTTATTAATAATTTGTTAACAGAAAATGGATAACTTCATCAAACTTCGTCCAACCAAAAAAGATTAACAATTAGTTAAAAATTTATCGCCAAAGTTATCCACAAGCTAAAAACAATCAAAATCGTTATAAATCAACACATAAAATAATATATCAACATATCCACAGTCTCAAAATAAACAACAAAAATGTATTGAATAATTATATTTATTGTTGTAAATCTATCATGTCATAAGTAACGGGGTGTAGCGCAGCCTGGTAGCGCGTCTGCTTTGGGAGCAGGATGTCGGAGGTTCGAATCCTCTCGCCCCGACCATGTTTCTCGTGTTGTTTTTTAACAAAGAAAGTAAGTTTCTTGTAGAGAGTGAGGTTATTAATGAGTTGCGCACCGAAGCGTTGCAAATCCAATGCTCTAATTTTTATTCTTCTGGATTATATTTCTGTAGATCATTTATTGCGCTGTTTAGCTGCTCAGCGACAAAATTAAACAAGGATTTATCATGAAATTTTCTCATTACATATCTTGGAAAGTTTAAGAAATCGTTAAAAATTGTTGTGTACAGTTCTTGATGTTTTTACTATTATTTGATTAAAATATTTTACAATTATGTATCGGGTACTTGTATTATTTTTCTTAACGTCCTGTATGGATTTGAACACGCCGCGCACCGTTCAGCAATCGAAATTGGTGCCGAGTAGCTTGAAAACTATTTCTGAACCAATTTTCGATGACGACGAGGCGATCGATGAGCCGTCCGAATCCGAAGATGATTACGATGACGATGGAGAAAAAATCAGTCCGAATTTTTACAAAGAAGTTTCTATAACGGTTTCCGATAGTATGCCTCTTCGCACGGTGTTTACTCAATTATCGCGATTGGCTGGCGTAAATATTTTTGTAGCACAAGACGTAGATGGACGTATTTCGTTCGACGCTAAGCAGCGACCTGTTTTGGATATAATGAAAGATATTTGCGATAGCTGTGTCTTAAAATATACAATTCACAAAAATTCCATAAAAATTGAAAACGACACTCCGCTGATAAAAACCTACAGTTTGCAATTTTTGAACATCCAAAGAGAAACACAAAGTTCCGTATCGATTTCGACTGATATATTTATGAATCAATCGATAGTAAGCAATGGAAATTCCTCGAGTAGTTCGAATTCACAGAACGATAACGGATCAAACAGCGTAGTATCAGGATTTATCAAGAATGATTTTTGGACAGAATTAGAGCAAAATTTAAAAACAATCATAGGAGAAGAAGGAACCGTTTCCGTGCACAAACAAGGTGGATTGGTAACGGTGTGCGCTCCGCAATACAAGCACAACGAAGTCAAAAAATATATAAGATTGCTTCGAACTGCAGCAGAATCTCAAGTTTTGATAGAAGCGAAAATTTTAGAAGTAAATTTAAAAGATGAATACAAAGCTGGTATAAACTGGAATATTGTTGGACCGCGGGGAATGTTGCATCGCGGTTTTACTGATCGCACGGGACTCATCTCTTTCGGAGTTGATAAAACAAATTTAAGCATTGTTGCGGGATTGATCGAGCAATTCGGAGCGGTAAAAACACTGTCCAGCCCGCGGATTACTGTACTAAATAATCAATCAGCTATTATGAAGGTGGCGCAAAATGAAGTGATTTATATTCCGGAACTGCAGAAACAGTATGGAAATTCCAACGACGCCAGAAGTTCTGATTTCTTAACGACAACTTTGCATACCGTTCCGATAGGATTGATTATGTCGGTACAGCCATCCATTGATACGAGAACAAATAGTATTTTATTGAATTTGCGCCCAACAATTTCCAGAATTGCTGGTTACAAAGAAGTTCCATTCCTATATCAAACGACCAATGCAGGAAGCACTTCTTCATCTGGAATACAATCGCAAAAAATTCCTATTATTGATATAAGAGAGATGGATTCCGTTTTAAATCTGCGTTCAGGGCAAGTTGCGGTTATGGGTGGATTAATGAGTGAAACGTCATCTAATAACAGAAGCGGACTTCCTGGATTTAGCGAACTTGACATCATCGCGGGACAAAACGCTAAGTCTACGAATGTTACTGAGCTGGTGATTTTCTTAAAAGCTACTATCTTAAATAAAAAGTCGAAGAAACATCACAGTTCAGATCAAAGATTATACAATGAATATGCAAGCGACCCGCGTCCATTGAGGTTTACAAGTGAAAAGTCTAACAAAAAATATAAATAGAGGGTTTTCTCTAATTGAAGTAGCAATCGCCGTATTGGTGATTAGTTTAGTTGCGACATTTTCTTTAAAAGGAAGAGAATTGGTGCAGACTGCGAAAATACGAGCTGTAATCGAGCAAGTAGAAACTTTTCGTATCGCTGTCGATACCTTTGAAGAAAAATACGGAGCGTTGCCGGGCGATTTATCTAACGCTAAAGATTTAATAGATTCGTCTTTGGACAACGGCAGCGGAAATAGAAAATTCGAAACATTGAGCGACGCAAAAAGATTCTGGGCACATTTATCAAAAGCAGGATTAATAAATGTTGAGTTGGTGAATGGATTACCGACAAGCAAAATTGGAGGTGTTTTTACAGTATCATCAAAAATTCAAGATAAACCGGGAATATGGTTGGTATTATCTAACGGAACGGCAGACAACACGGCATTTACAGGAATTGTTTCTCCCGAAACCGCGTATCGTATCGATAAAAGCATTGATACAGGTATTCCAAACGAAGGGGATGTGCAGGTTATAAAAGGAAATAATGCCTTAGGAGAGTGCATCAATGGGTCATCATATGTTTTCACGAATAAAAACGAAGATTGCGTCATTTTATTTAAAATCCGGTAAGGGTACTATATTGTTGGAAGCGGCAATCGCAATATTTTTGATTGCGATGGCGTCAGGGTTTGCTATGCGAAAAGCAACTACTTATCAAAAAAACTTAAATGTCATGCGAACAAAAACAAACATGGAAACAGTAGCGATGTCTTTGGCGGCATTTGTTGCAAATTATAAGAGACTTCCTAAGCCTGCAAATGATTTTTTAGGAAAAGAAGGTCGCGAAGGTACTTTAAGTGGGTTTGTTCCTTATTTGGATTTGGGAATATCGGAAAACATTGCAAAAGACGGAAATGGAGTTCCTTTGGTTTACATTGCAGAGCCTCAATTAACTCAAGAACATAGAAGTATTTATGAATACGATATTGCTCCTCAGCAAAATCAAGAAGCAGAAGACTTTTATCACCAAGGAGTTAACAGATACTTCTGCGAACATCTTGAA
>JAFQBQ010000129.1 GCA_017416635.1 Alphaproteobacteria bacterium
ATATTTTCCCGAAGAGTGAGTTTTTCCTCCATCATGATCAAAAAACACACCAGGAGAACGCTGCATCTGCGAAACTACAACTCTTTCAGCACCGTTTACGATAAACGTTCCGTCCTTTGTCATCAAAGGCAGATCACAGACGTAAACTTCTTGCTCTTTTATATCTTTTATACCTTTTTCTTTAGTTGTTTCATCGATATCCCAAACAATTAAACGAAAATTCGCTCTCAAAGGAGCTGAATATGTTAAACCACGGTTGCGACAATCGCTTTCAGTATATTTTGGCTCATCGAAACGATATCCGCAAAAATCAAGCTGAGCTTTCCCTGCTGAATCAACGACTGGAAAAGAGCTTTTAAAGGCTTCCGTTAAGCCTATATCCGTCCTTAAATCATCCGATTCCGCCTTATGCAGAAATGCATTATAAGATGACTTTTGCAACTCTATAAGATTTGGAAGTTCTGCGACTTCCCTGATTCTTCCAAAATTTTTTCTAAATCTTTTACGCTCAGTGAACGTTCTGACCATATTGTGACCCCTGCAACTAACCGAAATAGACAGAAAGAAATTTGCAAATCTCCACTATCTAAGTACACAGACCGAAAAATACATTCTTAAACACAAAAAAACAAGACAACTACGTTAATAGTTTCTTAACTTTTTAGTCAGGAAATTATATTGGATTTATTTTTTGTTGTAAACACTGAAGAATTGCAAAATTACCCCATATTAAAAATGTTCAAATGTTTCTTTAATCGCAAATTATTTGCAAAAATCAATATCGCAGCTGGAGTTAGTATTTTATTATTGAGAACATACAATCCCTGTTGATAATTTCTCACGCTAAAATTTTCTGAACGCAGCCATTCAATGACAATATCTAGTGAAACTGCAGGCTGTACAAAGTACCCACATCCTTTATCTGGCGCCACATCAAACTTAAGTTTAGAACAATACGATCCTCCCCTTTTAATAATGTGTTTTTGATATTGACTTTCATAAGACTTTGTCATATCCAATCGTTGTCGTGAATTTTCCTTATTAATGTTTCCATGAACACGATTATCACTAGTCATCATTAGCTCCGTAATTTTGTAAAAATTCCTCTAACAAGAAACACAAAAACTACAAAAACAATGATTTTAAGTAAAATCTCGACGGGGAGCCTAGCACAATTGCATAAAATTTCAATAGAATTTGTTTTGTTTTTTAGCATTGAAATGCAGATGCATTTTTATATTGATTTTTGATATAATTTTATATGTTTATAAATTGTAAAACAAATACTAGACATTATTTTTGTCATTTGATATACTAGCGTTAAAGTTTGAAATGGAGTTAATATTATGGCACGGCAGAGTTTAAGCCCTATGAAGGATTTTGATAATCTCAATATCAATCCTGCAGAGGTCGCAGCGGAAGTCGCGAGCAAAAAGGGAAAAAATGTTCCAATGAGTCATTTAAAATATCTGAGAAAAAAGTGCGGATATACTCTGGAAACATTATCCGAGGTCACTAGTATCTCAATATCTTATCTATCCAGATTAGAATCCGGCAGTCGCAGATTAAACACCGATCTAATAAAGAGACTTTCTCGCGCTTTTAGGTGTTCTATTTCTGAGTTGTTGCAAGAGACCTCTCATGATGACAATCTGATAACCAGCCTCAATTTTGGGAAAAAAGGCAGAGGACATATAGCAAACAAGGACGCAATGATTCCTTTGTATAAAATTATCCAAAATATGGAAGGACATCTTATTTTGGTTATTTGTTCATCCAACGAGTGGAAGCAAAGACCTTTTGAGTTTTTAGGACGTGACAAAGTTTTTGCAGTTGAGGCTGAAGAATTCTTTAAACCTCATTTCAGCAGCTCTTCTACCCTATACCTAGAACAGTCCGATACTTTTTCACCGGAATCTACAATAGTAATCCTTGACCATGGCGATGTCTTGATCAAGAGAGTTTGGAGCGTAACTCCGAAAATCATGCAGTTCTGTTCTTTGCAGGATCTAGAGAAATTGAAAAAAGGCGCGAATCCAGAAGGATTGTTAACTGAAGTTAGCCGCGATGCTTTCGATACTATTTATAAAGTTGTCGGGTATTCTGATTTTCGGTTAGAGTAAAGTTTTTGGGATAATTTTCAGCTAAAAATTATCCGCATTTCTTTTTAGAAATGCTTTTTAATTACGCATAGTATAGACTGATCGGAGAAACATGTTGTTTTTTCCTTTCTTATAGTTTGCTCCGGTCAGCTATCTTGTTTTTCCTCATCAACAATTAATTATTCGTTTATCAAGTATTTTAGACCAACCTTTTATTATTTAAAAAGTCTTCTTACTTTATCAACAACCAAAAAACAGATTGCCACGTCGCTTCGCTCCTCGCAATGACAGTGGAGACGAGCCGCGTCGCTGCGCTTTTCACGATGACGGATCGCTTTAGGACGTCATTGCAAATAGCATAGTGACGAGGCGATATGTCATATCTATCAAAATAGTGCTCGCCGTTTTTCTCAGTATAAGAAATGTCACAAATAAAGTTACCGAATTTTTTTATTGAACCGCTAGACAAAATACAAAAAAAGGGTACACTCTTCCTTGTATTGATTGAATTTTTGTTAGGGATAGATAAACAGGAAAAATAAAATGGAAAACCATATGCTTATCTGTCTCTCGTCTGTATCGACACTGCCTATAGGCTTACAGTAAGCTGATTCTTCAATTTATATTCTTTAAATCTTTTGTTAGATGAGTTTTGTCTATTCGATTATTTATAGGAGGATAGGTATACGCATGAATAAACTAATTACACCAACTTTATTAATTGCAGGTTTTTGCATCGGCGGATGCACAATTGCTATTCCGATGGTATTCGCAAAACTTGGAATAATCCCTGGAATAGTCATCACTGTCGCGATGTGGTTACTAAATTACTATCCGTCTTTAGCATTGGCTGAACTCAATTTAAGATCCGAACGAGGTTTATCTGTAGGAGTTCTTGGAAAAAATCTTTCTGGAAGAGGCGCTCAGATTATAGGAGAAATTGCCGTAAAGCTGCAATCATACGCAGGATTGACGATGTATCTATGCGGAGCGTCTTCGATTATTCAAAAATTATTGGAAGAATACTGCAGCTATCAAGCCTCAGTATTCTCCATTGAAACCTCTATGGCTGTTGCCGGTATAATCTTATTATTGTTTCCGTTAAAAACTGTTTCAGCAGTGAACAACCTTCTGTTTTCAGGACTAATAATACTATTTATTATATTGTTGGGAGTTATGCTCGGATTCATCGACTATACAAAAATGCCATGGATTGTAAATCCCACAGCCAACGATATGTTGATTGTATGCCCGACCATATTTGCGTCTTTCGGATATCAGCTGATATTACATACGATAAGAGATTGCTGCGGAAAAAATGCGGATGCTTTCAAAAAGAGCATTATTTTCGGCAGCTTAATTCCGACATTTATTTATATTATATGGTCGATTGTATCTTTGAGCGTAGTTTTCAGCGGAAATCCTGAATTTTTTACACAAATGATTTCGGGAAAAGTCGAAGTAGGAGAATTCGTGAGAGAATTAGCTAATATATCAAGCTTTCCATCCTTTCAGATTATGGTTTGGTGGATGTCAATTTGCGCGATCTTGACCTCGTTTATAGGAGTCGGAATAGGATTAGCTGAATCAATGGATCTGAGTTTACAAACGCATATTAAAGCGGATTTTCCGAGAAGATTGGCTGCGGCTCTGATTACCGTTGTCCCTTCGTATATAGTAGCGGCATTATATCCAAACGCTTTCATAAAAGTTTTAGGATTTGCCGGAGCAATGATAGCCATAGTCGGAGTAATCATGCCGAGTTATCTGCTTTTAAGAACAGGCGTAGAAAAATCGCACTACAAGGAATTAAAAACCTTGCCGCTTATTGCG
>JAFQBQ010000130.1 GCA_017416635.1 Alphaproteobacteria bacterium
ATTTCGGAGAAATTATGTGAGTTTGATGATCATAAATTGGAGAATTATCCAAACCGTTTAAATAAATGTCGAGATACCATTTCAATCTTGCCTTTACATCTGGTATTGCAATAAAGTTGCGGTTTTGGTCGACGAAATTTTCTAAATATATCACGTAGGTTCTCAGCTTATCAGGCTCTATCAGTAGAGCCGCATCATCGACTATGCGCTCAGTTTCATCTAAATGTTTTAGCCAATCGTTATATGCCGACGAAAGATATTTTCCGTATTTTTCTTTGAAAAAGCTCCAATTCGGAGCGAAATATTGCTCTCCTTCCGCACTTAACGTCTTTATCCAATCTTTTTGCGTATTCTTTTCGGAGTTATAGTTCATTTTTTCAATTCCAGCGATGCATTTTTGTTGGAATGCATAAAAGCGAGAATCATTTTGTTCTTTTGTTGAATGAATTAAAAGTATTTCTTCTTGCTTACTCGAACTATCTGCAAACTTGGCTTGCTGACTACATCCTACTAGCACAAAAGTAAAGGCTAAGACAAATTTTTTCATTAAACTCTAAACGCTCGCTTAAAGATACATTTGTCCGAAACTATGTTTGACAATTTAACACTCTGTTTCTAAATCACACCAACTTTTTCAGCTCAGATTCTTTTATTTCTGATCTGATTCGGATGCGTTCGTGTTGATCTGCTAATTTTTGTACGATCAAATCCGTGAGTTGACTGATCAACTCCTCTTTTTTGCGCAGAATTTCTTTTTCAATTCTGGCCTGCATCGCCTGCTCGAATTTTTTCTTCAGTGACTCGAGATATTCTTTGTTCTCGTTCTCAAGAGTCTGAATTCGGTCTTTCGATTTTTCTTCTAACTGCTGAACTTGCTCGTTAATTTGCGATTCTCTGATTTTCGCTTCGTCGAGCATCTTTTCAGCTTCCGCCTTTAAAGTCGATGCTTCGGAAAGTTTTGTCTGAACATTCTGTGAATACGCATCCAATGCTGCCGTCAACGATGGAACAACTTTCCTCCACGCTAAAATAAGAAAACAGACGAAAGATGCCAGGATAGATAACTCTGCGATAAACATCAGCTTAGCCTTCTAACTTTGATTTCGCCACAATCACCAATTCGTCCAAGTTTTCCGAAATTTCTCGAAACACCTTTTGCGATGCCTCGTCAATGGAAACAAACTCTTGATTTGTTTGAAGCAAAAAATCTCTTTCAAGATTTGCTTTGCTCGCCGCAACTTCTGTCTTTAAATTTTTTTCGAGACTATCTTCCGATTCTCTAATGTGCCTCTGAGTTTTTTCCAGTATTGACTCGGATACGTTATTGATGGACTCCGCCTGGGTTCTCAACTCGTCGGATGTTCTTTTTAGTTCATCTAAATAACCATCGCGACGAGTGAATAGATCATTCAATTTCGGCGAAACAATTTCACTCATAAATAGATACACGCAGACAAATCCCCACAAAATCCAAAAAATTTGAGAAGGAAACGTCGCGCTTGCTAATTGAGGTAACAAACTAATTCCCTATTTATTAAACAAAATTAACAAAGCTATCAATAATGCAAACAAACCGATAGATTCAGTCAGAGCAAATCCTAACATACCAACGGAACGCATTTTCTCATCGGCTTCAGGATTCCTTGCAACTGCATCTAACCAAGTTGAAAACAATCCGCCCATGCTTTTACCAACACCGTACAATGTAAGAGCTGCAATAGCCGCTGCAAAATATTTCGCTGCCTCAGGTGATAACATCTCAGTCACTCCATTAAAAAACTAGTGTAAATGTATCGCATCATTTAAATATACGCAAGTTAATATCGTAAATATATAAGCTTGCAAACACGCTATAACGATTTCAAAACCTGTTAAAACTACGTTTATTGCGACGGGAGCAACAGAACACATTAGGCTAGCAGTCGGAGCAAATCCTTCAAACGGGGCTGCCGCGAATATTCCAATTAACATTGAAACGAATCCGGCGAAAACTTTCATCATGGTATGTCCCGCCATCATGTTTGCAAACAAACGAACTGATAAACTTACCGGCCGAGATAAATATGAAATTATTTCAACAGGAATTAATATCGGCGCCAACAATAGCGAAGCCCCCTTTGGCATGAACAATGAAAAAAAGTGAAATCCATGTATCCAAATTCCGAGCAGTGTTACGAATAAAAACACAATAAGAGCTAATGTAAACGTAACTATAATGTGACTGGTGTATGTAAACATGTATGGAACCATGCCTAGCA
The DNA here is from genome assembly GCA_017416635.1 of Alphaproteobacteria bacterium. Taxonomy (GTDB): domain Bacteria; phylum Pseudomonadota; class Alphaproteobacteria; order UBA3830; family UBA3830; genus UBA3830. The sequence goes on from JAFQBQ010000130.1 coordinate 2,259, forward strand.
GATTTCCAAACAGAACGAAAAAGAAAATCGAAAATACAAATGGAAAATATTTTAATCCGGCTGAGCCTGCGTTGTCTTTTATCAAACCAGCAACCAAATTATACGACATTTCTATCAATGCCTGCAAACGTCCCGGAACAAGCGACGCTTTTCTCAATCCCAAAGAAAAAAACGCAAAAACAGATAAAACCGCCACGACAACCGCTAACGACGAATTAGTGAAAGAAAGGTCAACGCCGAAAACGTTCCATTTTAAAATAGGAGAAATCACAAATTGATGTAAAGGATCTATCATCGCAGCCTCATTAACCACATTGCAGAAGATACAATGTCTTCGCGCGAATATCAATAAACCTTTTCAAAAACGTCATCTGATATTGGCTGGTTAATTTTCGGATTCACCAGGATGACTTCAATAAAATTTGAAAACCTATCATTTTTCTTTTCGAACAAAACCCATCCTTTTAACTCATGAGTTTTACTGTCGAAAATACACATCATCGCGCCTTCCTGATCTTCATCTACGCTGCACAATGTAATTGCAACACTTGCAGAGTTTCTTTTGACTTCAGTAACTTTAAAATATTTCGCTAAATCTTCTTGCTTTCCGAACAATATTGAAAAAACTGACCACGGATATGAATAGGCAGAAGTTCGCGTTTCTTCTTCGAGATCTCTGTCGAAAATAATTAATTCGTTATTTTTTATTGTCACAACATGTGGGGCGGGAGGATCGTAAACTA
>JAFQBQ010000131.1 GCA_017416635.1 Alphaproteobacteria bacterium
ATCGATGATTTCCGTTTGGAAATGCTCCTTCACAAAATTTTTTACTAAATTTAATTTCGTCATTCCGCCGACTAGAACAATTCCTGACAAATCGTCCGCCGCCAATTCGGCGTCTTCCATAACTTGCGCCGATATATCGAAAGTCTTTTTCAATAAATTGCTCGAAAATTGCTCCAACAAATTTTTGCTAAGACTAAATTTGTACGAATGCCGATTAATCTCGATTTCTTTTTCTGCAACATTATCTTCGCGAAGATTTTCTTTCAAAAATTTTGAGATAAGTCGTGCTTTAATTTTATCTGAATCGGAAATTTCGTTTATTCCGTTTTCTTTTAAATTATATTCCAAAATTTGCGCGTCAATGTCATTTCCGCCGAGATGATTATCTCCGCCGGTCGCCAAAACTTGAAAAATTCCATCTGATAATCGCAAAATCGAAAAATCAAAAGTTCCGCCGCCGAAATCGTAAACAGCAAATATTCCGTTTTTCCGCGAATCCAATCCGAATGCAATCGCGGCCGCGGTCGGCTCGTTTATCAAACTTAAAACTTTTATTCCTGCTAAAGATGCAGCCAATTTTGTCTCGGTTCTTTGAACGTTAGAAAAATGCGCGGGAACAGTAATTACCGCCGCATCGATTTTTCTTCCGATTTTCAGTTCGGCTTGTCGTTTTAAATACGAAAGAATATGTCCGGAAATTTCCGACGGAGTATGTCCGCAAAATTTTTCATCGGTTCCCATAAAATTTTTGATAGAAAATACTGAGAAAGAATCAGCAGATTTGTAAACTGCTTGTTGTCCGACGATAGGATTTTCTTCTCCGTAATTTACGACGGACGGAACAGTGACGTTTCCATCTATTTTAATAACTTGCGAATGTCCGTTTTCCATGTAAGACACCACGGAGGCCGTTGTGCCCAAATCAATTCCTATTGTAAACATCAGCCCTCGCTTTTTCTAAAAATGAATGAATAAATTCAAGCTCACTGAATTTCTCACGGAACTTTTCGATACCATCAATCGTTTGCAAATCTTGAATCATACTTTGCATATCTGATTTTAATTTTTGCAGAAAATCCGTTCGCTCGTTTTCTGTTTTTAAGTTTTCAAAATTTTCACGCATCGAAAACATTTTCAAAGCAAACTCCGAAGACAAGCTTTCCGATTTTTTATCGAACAAAGTTAGAAAATATTTCCCGCGCTCGATGTCATCTTTCAAAACTTTGTAAGCAGCATTAAGTTGAACAACCGAATCCGAAGATTTATCAGACTGCTGACGTAACTCTCTTTGCAAAGATAAATACGATTTCGTCAAATCATCTTTGCTAATGCGATATTGTGTCGGCAATCCAAATAGTTCGAAATAATTCATAATCTATTCGGAGCAGCAATCACCTTGGCAGCACGGACTTGAATCGGTACTGAAGGATTTTCCGCATCCGCATTTTGATTTCGCGTTCGGATTTTCAAAAACCAAACTTCCGCCCATTGGAGTTTTTTTGTAATCGACGGTCATTCCGCTTACGAACATTACCGCTTTTGGAACGATAAATATTTTCAAGCCATTCTGTTCGATTTGCAAATCAACTCCGTTGTAAGAATCAACGAAACTGACATCGTAAGTCATTCCGCGACAGCCGCCCGAGACAACATCCACGCGAACGGCTTCATGTTTTTCTTCCGCTAACGATTTTGATAAAAAATCCAACGCAGCCGGCGTAAAATTAAGCAAGTTTTCCATTTTTTCCCTTTTGTTTTGATAAGTAATTTTCTATAGCCTTGTCTATTGCTTCTTCAGCAAGTACGGAGCAATGCGCTTTTACAGGAGGCAGCGACAAATATTCCGCAACTTCCTGATTTTTTATTTGTTTCGCTTCATCTAAGGTTTTGCCCTGAACCCAATCAGTGATCAATGCGCTTGAGGCAATCGCCGCACCGCATCCGAAAGTTTTGAATTTGGCTTCGGAAATTTTTCCGTCGTCTCCGACTTTTATTTGCAGCTTAATAACATCGCCGCAGCTCGGAGCGCCGACTACCGAAGTTCCGACATTTTCATCGTTTTCATCCAGCGAACCGACATTTTTAGGATTGGAATATAATTCCATCAATTTTTCTGAATATGCCATATCTCCTCCTACCAAAGCGGACTCATACTCCGCAACCGATTTACAACTGAGATAATTTTATCGGTCGCGTACGTAACTTCCTCTTTGCTTGTATACCTTCCTAACCCTATTCGCAAGGAGCAATGCGCGAGATCCTCTCTTATCGAAATCGCTTTCAGTACGTAAGACGGCTCTAAAGATGCAGATGTGCAGGCCGACCCAGATGATACGCAAATTTCCGGCATTCCTAGCATCATTCCTTCGCCTTCGACTCCTTCAAAGCTAAAATTCAAGCATCCTGGAATTCTTTTTTCGCGATCTCCGTTTAAATATACCTTGGTTAAGTTTGAAAAAATTCTATCTATAAAATAATTTTTCAATTCCAGTAACCTAGTATATTCGCTATTCATTTCTTGAGCCGCGATTTCGCAAGCTTTTCCGATTCCGACACACAACGGAACCGCTAAAGTGCCGGAACGAACGCCTCTTTCTTGTCCTCCGCCCATAAACAACGGAGTCAAGCGAATTCTCGGATTCATCCTTATATATAGTGCTCCGATTCCTTTCGGACCATATATTTTATGTCCAGACATACTCATAAGATCGAAATATTTTACATCCACCGGAATTTTCCCGACAGCTTGCGACGCATCGCAATGAAAAAACGCGTGATGATTTCGACACAATTCGCTTATTTCTGCTACAGGCTGTATTGTCCCGATTTCATTATTTACCATCATGATCGAAACTAGCAATGTGTTATCGTCAATAGTATTTTTCAAAAAATCTAAATCTACGATGCCGTTGCTCAGCACAGGCGCGAATACTATTTCATAACCCTCCGCAGATAAAGAACGACAAGCTTCCAAAACGCATTTGTGCTCGATAACACTCGTAATTATCTTTTTTTTCTTACTCCCGTAATAATGCGCGACACCTTTTATCGCCAAATTATTAGATTCTGTCGCTCCCGACGTGAAAATGATCTCCCTCGGATCCTCAGCTTTTATCAGAGAAGCGATTTGTTGACGTGCGATTTCCACCGCTTCATTCGCTTTAATTCCCAACAAATGGGTAGAATGCGGATTTCCAAAATTTTCGCTGAAGTATGGCAACATCGCCTCTAAAACCCTCTTATCACAGGGCGTTGTAGACTGATAATCCAAATAAACAACCATGTCGAAAACCTTTCGATACGGAATTATATAAAAAAAATTTTTTTAAACAATCTGTAAATTATTAAAAAAATATATCAACTTGAGGTTTATTATTAATTAATTATAATATAATATATAATTAATTGTAAGTAAGTTATATTGTAATAGGTCACCAAAAGGCTATTCATCTTTTACTTGCGTATATTAGCCTAATGGTCAATTATTAATTAATATAACAAAGCGAATAAAATATTTATTTTTAAACCAAGAAAGGCACTATTATAGCCAAAATGTAAAAATAAATTCGTTGATTTATACTTCAATCTATTGTACTTTTGTCTAAAAGAATTGAGA
>JAFQBQ010000011.1 GCA_017416635.1 Alphaproteobacteria bacterium
CAGGCAGTGGTAATCCGTACTGAACCTTTCACTTATAACGTTCAAAGATCCTTGATCTTTAAGATTTCCTTTTGAGTCTATCAAAGAGTAATACAATAAATTCCTTTCGCCCCTGTCGATACCAATTACGGAAATATCATCAGAGCTTTTGATATATTCCCTTACGAGATCGTTAATATTATCTCTGCCCCGTGCCTTAAAATTTAACGTAATTGGTACGTGAAACTGAAGTTTATCTACGGTAAATCTTCTATCTTTGATTATATCATACGGAAATGTTTTTTTAAGTTTACTTCTTCGACAGTCTATTCCTTTATTTTTTTTATGTACGAATTTTTTATTTATACTTTTTTTTCGGAAAAACATTTCAGCTTCTCCGTTTAGTTTATAGACGACATTTTTCAAATTATCTTCATCAAACAGAGCGCGCCAGTACATAGTGTGTAAATTCGGCGCTCCGTAACTGAGTTTCGAAAAATCTTTGTTATAAATTTTGAACAGGTATAATTTCTTCGCTTTCACTAAATCATGAATTCTGCTCGCTGCGATATTTTTAAACGTTATTTTATAACCTTGTGCTTCGATTTCTCTGTAAAAACCACTCAGATCTTCGTAGGATTCAGTAGGCGAGAAATGGAAATTAAATTTGCTCCAATCTTGATGCTTATTGATGGATGATTTGAAAAAATCTATGAGTTCATGACAGAAGTCAATATCGAATGAGTCACCTTTTTTATGACATCCTTTTTCATATTTTTCCAATAGATCTGCGCTTGGATGAAATTCTTCTATGCCTGTTTTTGAACAAATAAATACTTTGGGAAGCATTTTGTTCGCTCCCGGCAGCAGTTTGTATTCTATTTTTTCATAGCAATTCTCAGGAGATATAGCTTCTTCTTTTAACTTGTCGAAAACGTCCTTTTTATACTTTGAATCGACAATTCCAAGGTAATACAGACCATCTTTTCTGAATAAAATAGACTGATTGGCTTGCTCTTTATTAACGTCCCATCCGTCGAGAAGAGTAGGACAATTAAAGTTGAGTTTAAATTTCTCGAGAGAATACGGTTTTTTCGTTGCCAAATTTCGGGCCCTGTTATAAAGAGAAATAATCTTTCTCAAAGTTGCATATTGTTCATTTAATATGTTATAGAACGCGGCATCTGTATCGACGGTTGCGTCAGAAATAAAAATTCGTACAAAATTTTGCAGAGCTTTTATCGCATCCAATAATGCTTTGATATTGTCAATGCTGTCCTTATCCTCGAGATATTTTTCGTAAGCTTCATTTATATTTTCGAACAAGTTTAGATCTTGTCTCTTATTATTAGTTTCATTATTATCAGTTTTCCTATAAGGAACCTTCATCTCTACGAAGTATTCCATTAATTCCGTGAAATCATGCTCAGATTCAGGCGGAAGAGCCTGCCGTAGTATATCTAACGAGATGAATGTGGATTTTTTATTTTTGCTTTTATCTTCAGCCGAATTTTCCAAAAGTTCGACAACTTTTTTCATCGTTTCATCTGTGGAAAATTTATCTTTCATTGCCAGCGTAATGTAGTTCCAAGGACCAAATGCCGCGTGCGATACGGAAGTTATCTGGGAAAGCGGAATATAAATCTTACTCAGATTATAATTACCGGCAGCCAATTCTTTAAATAACTTGGGTAACATATTTGTCTTCAATATGTTTTGATTTAATTCAGCATAGTAGTTATCTATTTCCGAAGTTAATTCTTCGTTGTTGATTATCTCGCTATACCTGAATGAATTAGATTCAGCCTTACTCAAAATTTGCTTATATAATTGTTTGAATTTCGGTAATTTTTCTGCTTTGTGACGCATATTATATTCGTTAATATACTCATTCAATCCTTTCGTCTTTTGTCCTTCTTTTTCGGCACGGCCACCTATTATCTCGTTGTATTTATCAATTCCGGATTGAGTCATTGTTTTATTGAAGTAACTTACAGAGAACAATTCATCTGTACTTATTTGAAAATCTCTGCTCAATTGATCTAACTCATCAGATAATAATTCTTTTATTTTTTGATAGTCTTTTACATTTTTATAATGTTTAGGAAGATTATCGTTGATCAGTCTTTCGGGAATGTTCATGTTATACATATTCTTTCGGCTTTGATTGTATCCGCCGAAATAAGTTGTGAATTTATCAAATTCACTGATTATAGCCATGGCTTCTTCGTTAGATTGAAACTTATCTTTCAGCAAGGCTATAACTTTTTTCCCGAATAGAGCTTTTATATCGTCGTTATTCAGATGGTTGTTGATTTTTGTACGTAATTCTTTTTGCCCCTCCTCGAAAGAGTCTTTCTCAGCTTCATTATGCCCGCTATTGGCGAAAGCTTTGTAAGCTGATTCCAATTCTTCAAGCGATAACTCGAAATTTGCGAAAGCCTTACGAATAAATTCTCTGTGCAATTCATCAAGATAAAGTTTTACTTCCTTGTAAGCATCAGCTTTTTTCTCATCTGCAGCTACAAATGATTCTATAGCTTCCTGGCTCTCGATAAGTTCTTCCTTATTATTAATTGCAAGAGGTTTTAATTCAAACCGTAAAGTCTTACTGAGTGAATAAATGTTTTGAAAATTTTGCATGGTGATCTCCTTCATTCTTATGTCTATCTCCTTTAATTAATTAAAATTACTCTAACACACCGTAAAAATAAAACAACCCCCAAAAGTACACTTTTACAACATTCTTGAATTTGGTATTATGTTCTAGTGAAGATGTAACGTCTTCAGAGAAAATTTCTACTGTAGTAGATCGGTGTGTTCAAAGTTGATTTTTCTGCCATGCACCTAGCCTTGTGGAAGCTTAAATGGATTTAGGGTTGGAGAGCCGACCCTTATTTTCCTGTACTTGTTACGATATTTACACATAGATTAGCTCTGAAAATACTTTTCTTCCTAGCTCCACCAATAAGCAAAAAGCGTAAAAACTTATAGCATAGCCATTTTTAGCGAAATAAATTCACGAAAACGCTGTAGTGTCTTAAAATTACCACAGTATTGGGCTGTTTCTCTTGAAATTTCAGATGGTATGCGACAATACCTATGTATAAGCTAAGCCTTTACTCTTTTCCTGAAAAATAAGGAAATGTTTGAAGGTAAGCTCTTGGGTAAGCTCTTGCTTACCTCCTCAAACATCAGCGTTCCCCCACTTGATTGTTTGTGATAAATCCCCTTTATATAGGCTCGTAAAGGTCGACATGGTGTTGGCCTTAAACTAAGGAGAATAAGTCATGAATTTACATGATATTTTTAAGAGTTGGCGTTCGCCATTTATAACGAGAGAACAGTTATATGAAGTGACAGGGGGATTAATCCATCCCAAAACTATAAGAAACTTAGATTCGGCGGGAAAAGGTATAAGTGGTCGATTTCGAGTAGGCAGAAAAGTAGCGTACCCGATAGATGAGGTCGTTAAGTTTCTCGAAAATAAAATGGAGGAATGCCATGATTGATTTTCAAAGTATAAAGCAGCGATATAGCGAAAATCCGCAGCCGATTTTGCGGGAACTCGTTGGGGCAGGAGAAGTTCAGGGCAGCGATTATGTTGCTCTAAATCCTCGTCGGAATGATAAACACCGTGGATCTTTTCGCATTCACATCGCGACGGGAAGATTTCATGATTTTGCGACAGGAGACAGAGGCGGAAGTATCCTTGATCTTGCGTCCTTTGTTTATGATTGCGATTTATTAACAGCAGCGCAAAAACTTCAACAGCTTTTTCCTTCTTTAGCCGGTACGTCTGTTGCAGCAGACACAATACCAGCTAAGAAGAAAAAATTAGACCCAAATTACATATGGAGCTTATCAATTGTCTCGCAACATAAGTATTTGAACAAGAAGAAGGTAACAATTGGCAATGCAAGAGTCAATCTTTATAAGGACAATGCGCAGCTTGTTGTTCCATTAACCGATTCTTGCCCAACGAGTGCGGAAAACCTACAGGTTAAAGGGCTTCAGTTTATAAAAGAAGACGGCAGAAAAAGCTTTCCTTTACCATTTAAAGGATTGTTTCATGTCGCATCTAATTACGGCGTTTCAAAGGAAATCATTGTAATATGCGAAGGATACGCGACAGCTCGAAGTATTGCTGAATCAACAGACTTTTTCGTAATAGCTGCAATGTCGGCGTGTAATTTGAGGTGTGTCGTTGAAAAGATTGCTAAGCAATTTCCAAACTCAAAAATAGTCATTGCAGCAGACAACGACGAAACAGGAAGAAAAGTCGCTGCAGATGCAAAACTAATAATAAGTTCAATTGAAATAATCTACCCAACGCATAAATGCAATGACTTTAATGATTTGTATCAAGCTATTGGAGCTGAAGGAGTAAGTTGTCTTTTTTCCATAGGAAGGAAGGTGAATCATGTCGGAAATTAATGAAGATCAATATACGGTAAACAAAAGCGGGCTGTATTTAGGCAAAACAAGAGTCAGCGATCCGATTCAAGTCATCATGCTGTCTCGGACGGTAGAAAACGACGGCTGGAAAAAGACAATATGCTTCTTAAATATGGATGGGAAAAAGTGCACGTGTAACTTATCACAAAAAACTTTGTTGGATAAAACAGAAACATTGAAAATATTAGGAGATTTAGGTTTTAACTTACACTGTAATTCTAAGGCGCTTATGTCTTATCTTTTACAAGCAAAACCTTCCAGACGATCGAGGGAGGTTTTAAAGATAGGTTGGATTAATCAGAGGACTTTCATATGCCCATCATTTACTGTTTGCAGAATAGAAAATGAAGAATTTTTTCTTACCAACAATGAAGACCATGGATTTGCTAAAAAAGGTTCTCTTGAGGAATGGCGACAACAAATATGTGCACTTTGCGAGGGGAACTCTATTTTGACTTTAGCATTATGCGTAGGACTATCTGGCATTTTGTTAGTCCCGTTAAACCTTGAACCCGTAATGGTAAATTTAGTCGGACGCAGTTCAATAGGAAAAACTACAGCCTTGTGTGTTGCGGCATCTCTATGGGGAAATCCACGAAAATTTATTCAGCAATGGAGAACAACCTCTAATGCTCTAGAAGCTCTCGCAGAATATCATAACGATAGTTTGTTGATTTTAGATGAGCTAGGGCAAATTCATGCGAATGAAATAGGAAATATTGTATATATGCTTGGAAATGCAAAAGGGAAAAAGCGTTTAAATAGAGAATCCGAACTGAAGCCAAGTAAGGAATGGACTCTTGCTGTACTAAGCTCCGGAGAAGTTGGAATTGCAGATAAAATGGCAGAAGCTGGAGCTAAAGCAAAGGCGGGACAATTGGTGAGATGTATTGATATAGAAAGTTTACGTTCTAATGAATTAGGCATTTTTGATACTCTACGTGATGATATTGAAAACGGAGCTAAATTTTCAAATTTGTTTAAACAAGCTACTTCAAAATATTACGGAGTTGCGGCAGAACAATTCATTACGTCTCTCATTGATAGTTCTATTGATATTCAGGAGCTTTATGATCAACAAAAGATGAGGTTAATCGAGCCGTTGGGAGAAGCTGACGGAGAAGTTATCAGAGTAGCAGAAACATTTGCTTTATTTCTTCTTACTGGGATTTTAGCTTGTAGGTTTAAAATATTTGCTCACGGAGAAAATGAATTGATTGCAATAATCATTGAAGTTTTTCAGCGATGGTTAGAAGAAAGAGGAGGAAAAAAATCAATAGAAGAGAGCCAAGTTTTAGAAAAATTACGCGGAACTCTCGAGATTAACAAGGGATATTTTGATCAAGTAATTAACGGGAATGTAACCGAAACACGCTCAAACATCTGGTGGGGAATTCACGAAATCGATCAAAATTACGAAAAGTATTATATTAGTGCTCAGGCATTTAAAAATGACATTTTCAACGGATTCAACCTAAAATCCGTAAGAAAGGTTTTATTGGATAAAAAAATACTACTTCTTGATAAAGAAAATAAAAATCCCAAATGTCCTTATACAACGCCTAAAAACAAAAGGATGATTACAATTATCTATCAGCTATAATTTTTGAGGTGGAAAAGGTGGAATGCTCATATTTCAAAGAAAAAATGTGGAATCATTCCACCTTCTTATAAGTGTGTATATG
>JAFQBQ010000132.1 GCA_017416635.1 Alphaproteobacteria bacterium
AAATATTTTTATAAATAACTCTTGAAAAATGTATAATTATGCTGTATAATGATAGTGTTTGAATTTAAATAACAAATTTTAGGAGGAAAACCAAATGAAAATCTCAAAAATTTTAACAAAAGAGAATCGATTTCCGTCGTCGGTGCGAGAAATTCGTCGATCACCGCAAATAAATTTTGCTCAGATATTGTATCGACACTTGGACGTAACGACATTGTGATAGTTTCTGGCTTGGCTCGCGGATTGGATGCAGCCGCGCATAAAGCGTCTTTGCAAACAGGAACAATTGCAGTATTGGCTTCGGGCATCGATGTTGTGTATCCCAGAGAAAACGCAAAATTGTATGACCAAATCAAGGAGCAGGGAATTATTTTTGCGGAAATGCCGCTCGGCACGACAGCGCAAGCTCATTTATTTCCGAAAAGAAACAGAATTATCGCGGGGTTGTCTTCCGGCACGGTCGTTATAGAGGCAGCTCAGCAATCGGGTTCATTGATTACGGCAAAATGCGCGCTGGAATATGGACGCGATGTTTTCGCCGCTCCGGGATTCCCTTCTGATTTAAAAAGTGAAGGTAGCAATCGGCTTCTAAAAGAAGGTGCCATTATGGTGTTATCCGCCGATGATATTTTAGAGCATGTATTTCATCGAAATTATATTCAGGAAAGCTTGCCGTTGGATAAGGTCGAAAAACTTTGCGATTCGGATAACATCGAAGCATGCGATTATCAAAATAAAATTTTAAATTTGCTGAGTTCGGTGCCGATTACGATAGATGAGCTCATCGAAAATACGGGATTGTCTCCGCAAAATATATTAATGATATTATTAGAGTTGGAATTACAAAATAAAATTGTTAGATTATCTGGACAAAAAATTTGTTTATCACCTGTTGGGTGAAGGAAGGTTTGAATGCGACTCGTGATTGTTGAGTCTCCGGCCAAAGCCAAGACAATAAATAAGTATTTAGGAAAAGATTACAAAGTGATGGCGAGTTACGGTCATATCCGCGATTTGTTATCGAAAGACGGAAGCGTGAATCCTGAAAAAGATTTCGCGATGACCTGGGAAATGAGTACGCGTGGTTCTCATTGCGTAAATGATATAATCAGTTCGATAAAATCTTGCGATGAATTATTACTCGCGACCGACCCTGATCGAGAAGGTGAAGCAATTTCTTGGCATATAAAACAAGTTTTAGAAGAAAAAAAGTGTTTGAACGTTCCTTTGAAACGAATTGCTTTTCATGAAATTACCAAAACTGCGATTCAAGATGCGATAAAACATCCGCGCGATATTGATTCATTTTTGGTTGATGCATATTTAGCGCGGCGCGCGTTAGATTATTTGGTTGGTTTTACTTTATCTCCGATTTTGTGGAGAAAATTACCGGGCAGCAAATCGGCTGGAAGAGTTCAATCGGTTGCGCTGCGAATCATTGTCGATCGAGAAGAAGAAATCGAAGCGTTCAAAAAAGAAGAATATTGGACGATCGAAGCAAAATTTACCGCGCCGAATAAAAAGAAATTTGATGCGCATTTAACTCATCACAATAATAAAAAACTGAATAAGTTTTCCATTCAAAATGAAGAGCAAGCGAAAGCGATTGTTGCAGATTTGAACGGTGATTTTTCTGTTATTAATGCTGAGTCGAAAATCGTAAAAAGAAATCCATCGCCGGCGTTTATTACTTCGACTTTGCAGCAAGAGGCTTCGCGCAAGTTAGGATTCAGTGCGAAAAAAACTATGCAGTTGGCACAGCGCTTGTATGAGGGTATCGATATCGGCGGCGAAACAAAAGCTCTGATTACATACATGAGAACCGACAGTATCAATTTATCGCAAGATGCGATTCATAAAATTCGGGACGTTGTTTCGGAAACATATGGGAAAGAATTTATTCCGAGCAAACCGAGAGTTTACAATACGAAAGTGAAAAACGCGCAAGAAGCTCACGAAGCTATTCGTCCTGTTGACGCCGGAATTATTCCGGATTCGTTAAGCGGAAAGATGGAAGCCGATCTTTTGAAATTATATTCGTTGATTTGGAAGAGAGCTGTCGCGTCGCAAATGTCATCTGCGGAGTTTAATCAAGTTCAAGTCGATTTGGGCGATCAAAAAGGAAATATTTTCCGCGCGAATGGAAATACAATTACATTCGAAGGATTTTTAAAAGTTTACGTCGAAGGAAATGATGACCAGGATTCCGAAGAAATGGGATTGCTTCCTCCGCTAAAAGTCGGAGATGC
>JAFQBQ010000133.1 GCA_017416635.1 Alphaproteobacteria bacterium
CTATGGGCTGTCATTTTAGACGAAAAATGATATAATAATAGTGTCGATTTAGGAAATTATCGTGGAAAATGCGTTAACCGTTGATAGAGAGGAAAGTATAGATGTTTTGCTTTCGTCGTTGAATCCTGAGCAATACGAAGCAGTAATCTCTTTGGACAGACCTTTGTTGGTTTTATCGGGAGCCGGCACAGGCAAGACAAAAGTCTTAACAACAAAAATCGCTTATATTATAGAGAACGGATACGCGTTTCCTTATCAAATTTTAGCGGTGACTTTCAGCAACCGAGCAGCGCGAGAAATGAAAGAGCGTTTAGCAAATCTAACGAATGTTTCAAACGATGTTTGGCTCGGAACTTTTCATTTGATTTGTGAGAAAATTCTTAGATTGCATGCGGATATTATCGGCTTTGATAAAAACTTTACGATTATCGATGCCGACGATCAGCAAAAGGTCGTAAAACAAATCGTGAAGGAATTAAACCTTGATAAACGAGTTGTTAACTTCACAGTAAACAAAATTTCCCGCTGGAAAGATAAGGGCATAACGTACGACGACAAGAGAGTTGACGGTTCTTCGGTGGAAGGTCGCATATATAAAATCTATCAAGAGCGTTTGATTAGCTACGACTCAATGGATTTCGGTGATTTGATTTTGAATGTTATTAAAGTTTTCAAAAAATCTCCGGAAATTTTAGCAAAGTACAGAGAAAAATTTAAATACATCCTAGTCGATGAGTATCAAGACACAAATATGGCTCAATATTTTTGGTTGAGAATGATTTCTCCTATCGGCAGTGGTTTATGCTGTGTCGGAGATGATGATCAAGCGATTTACAGTTGGAGAGGCGCGGAAGTCGGCAACATTTTGCGATTCGAGCATGATTTTCCGAATACAAAAGTAGTCCGATTGGAGCGTAACTATCGTTCGGATGGGCATATTTTAGGAGCAGCGGCTTCTCTGATTTCCAAAAATGAAAAGCGTCTCGGAAAAACGATTTGGACTGAAGGAAATTCCGGTCAGAAAGTCATAATCAAGCGTACATACAACGGCGATGAAGAAGCTCGACTGATAGCGGAACAAATTGAAACGCTTCATCGGAGAGATAATATTTGTTACAGCGATATGGCGGTGCTAGTGCGCGCCGGATATCAAACTCGAGAATTCGAAGATAAATTTGTTGGTTATTGCATTCCTTATAAGGTCGTCGGAGGCCTGAAATTCTACGATCGGCAAGAAATTAAAGATATCATCGCCTATATGCGATTAATTTATCAGCCAAATGATAGCTTGGCGTTCGACAGAATTATCAATGTTCCAAGAAGAGGTATCGGCGCGTCGGCAGTTTCTAAATTTTTTGAATACGCAGGCAACAAAGGCATTTCTTTATATTCCGCCGCGAAAGAAATGGTGAATGAAGGCCTGCTTCAAGCTTCCTTGAAAGTTGCAGTTACAGAATTCATCAATTTAATCGAGTCGATTCGTGCTCGAGATAACTTAACGCCGTCTGAAATCGCGAAAATCATTATCAACGAGACAGGATATTTCCAAATGTTAGCGGAGGAAAAAACATTGAAATCGCAAACGCGAATGGAAAACTTGAAAGAGTTGATGGTTGCGTTGGAAGATTTTGAAAATCTCGCTGAATTTATGGAACATGTTTCGCTGGTAATGGATTCTACGAAAAAAGCAGATGAAGATGTCGTGAATGTTATGACACTGCACAGTGCGAAAGGATTGGAATTCGATACGGTGTTTTTGGCAGGCTGGGAGGAAGGAGTGTTTCCTCACAATTTAAGCATAGCTGAAGGAAACATTGAAGAAGAACGCCGCTTAGCCTACGTCGGAATCACTCGCGCAAAAAAGAGAGCGTTTATTACCTGTGCTCAGACTCGCCGAATTCATAATCAATGGCAAGCGAACAGCCCATCCCGATTTTTATCAGAATTATCGCCTGAACACGTTTTGGTATTTCGGTAACAAGATAAACAGAGGTAAATTCATTTTACTGGGTTTGTAAAGCGGCAAGCCGCCGCCTTACTAAATATTTACAGATCTGTTGATTATTAATCCCCATACACGTACGCTTTGATTTTCTTACAATTTTCTGTAACCAAATCATCATAATAGCGACCGTGTGTCATATATCCATGAAGAGCGCCTTTATCTATGGTGTGTAATACGTCCTTGTTGGCTGCTTTCAATTTTTTTGCAAAATTAACTTGATCGTCTAACAAAACATCGTGTCCTGCTGAAAATATCATTGTTTTTGGATAAACATTTAAATCATCATTTTTCAGAGGAAAAATCTCGTAATTCGAGTTTAATGACGGATCAGTAATATTCTTTCCTGCATAATTCGAGAAGAAACCCATTGTGCCCTGTTTTGACAAAGCTATACATTTCTCAAAAGCCTTGTACGAACCGCTGTCGAACTCATTATTAAGAGGCGGATACAACAAAATTTGCGCATAAGGTGCTTTCACATCGCTCTTCGCCACTCGTGAACACAATGCTGTGCACAAATTTGCTCCGGCACTATCTCCACAAATTAAAATTTTGTTATATTTTTGATCAGAAACGCAATTCTTATAAACACTAAACACGTCATTCAACGGTGTTGGATATGGATGCTCTGGAGACAGTCTATAATCTACAGCAACAACGTCGATTCCCAAAATTTTTGATAGTTTTCTGCATAAATAATCATGCGTGTCTAAATTTCCTTGTGACCAGCCACCGCCGTGTACAAATATCAGCAAATCCTGGCTTGGAGTTTCTCCAAATTTATAGTTTCTGACTGGAATTTGATAATCTCCCGCTTCATTTTTAACAGTAGTATCAGTGACGGAATAAAGCTCCTCTTTATTGCCTGAAAGCTGAACAAACAATTCATTCGATTTTTTCCGTATAAAATTAAGATTCCATAATTTTTCACTTTGTAACAGTTCTTTTGTAAAAGTTTCAAAATCTCTGAGCGTATTTTTAGACGCTTGAGTTAAATCTTGGTTATATAAATCTTTGTCCATTTTTTCGCTTCCTAACATATTTACTTTCCGTTTCTTCGATTATTTCTTTTCGCAGAGCAATCAAAGCGATAATATTCGGAATAGTCATCAATCCGATTACTATATCAGCCACGATAAATGCTGTTTTGATGTTCAAAAATGGTCCGACAACGACGAAAAACATAAACAGCAGTCTGTAAGGCGTTATGGCACTGGTATCGAAAACATATTGCACACATTTTTCTCCGTAGTAATTCCATCCGATGATTGTCGTGAACGCAAAAAACAAGATGCTGATATTAACGATGCATTTCCCCAGCCATGGAGAATTTAGCCCTGCTCCGAAAGCGTGTGCTGTTAGCAAAGTTTCCGGAATCGAACATGCTTGACTTAACATTTGCGTGTCTTCCGCGGTAGTAACTAAAACCAATCCCGTAATCAAACATATTACAATCGAAAGAAAAGCTCCAATCATGCAGATTAATCCTTGTTCAGTTGGATTTTTGACTTTTGCTGCCGCCGATGCGATTGCCGAGCTTCCGAGGCCCGCTTCATGACAGAATATTCCGCGGCGCATTCCGATTTGGATGGCTTGTATGATCCCGGCTCCGATTCCTCCTCCGAGCATTGCTTGTGGGGCAAACGCTTCGTGAACGATTAAATATAGTGCATGCGGAATCGCGTCTATTTTCAAAATCAGAATGATAATCGCCGCTCCGATGTAAAATATGCTCATGATAGGAACGACTTTTTCTGCAATCTCTGCGATCCTGTGAATTCCTCCGAAAGTCACCATCGCGACGACAGTTGCAAGCACTATCGATGTTACGTAAGTCGGAATTCCGAACGAAGTAGCTGCCGCATTTATAGAATTAGTTTGCGCCAATGTCCCAATTCCGATAAGCGCAACTCCAGCTCCGAAAATCGCAAACATTTTCGCCAAGATTTTGCTTCCAAATCCTTTTTCGATGTAGTACATCGGCCCTCCCGCCATTTTATTATCGCTTCTGACGACACGATATTTAATAGCCAAGAGTCCTTCACAATATTTCGTCGCCAGACTGAAAAAAGACGAAACGATAAGCCAAAACAGCGTTCCAGCTCCTCCAACAGAGACCGCGACAGCGATTCCGACGATATTTCCGGTTCCGAGAGTCGCGGATAGAGCGGTGCATAGCGAAGCAAAATTCGAGATATCTCCCAAAAGACTGCTATTTTCTTGCGATTTTTTGGACTTTAAAATATATCCAAACGCTTCTTTTATTCGTCGAATCTGAACAAAATTCAGCTTAAACGAAAAATAAACTCCAACTCCGAAAAGAGCTATCAAAAGTGGAAAGCTCCAAACTAAATCACAAATTATTTTAGCAACATTTTCTGCACACATTTTCACTCTCCGATGCTATTGAGGCGGCGGTAACTTTATTAGTCTCTTCGATTATTTCTTTTCGCAAAGCAATTATGGCTATAATATTTGGAATAGCCATTAGAGCAACAACTATATCCGCCAGTATGAACGCAGTTTTGATATTCAAAAAAGGTCCGATAATTACGAAAACCATGTACAATATTCTGTACATCGTTATGGCTTTGGTATGAAAAACATACTGCACGCACTTTTCGCCGTAATAGTTCCAACCGATAATAGAAGTAAACGCGAAAAATAGTATGCTGAGGTTAACAACGCATTTTCCCAGCCATGGAGAATATAGTCCCGCTCCGAAAGCATGCGCCGTCAGCAAAGTTTCAGGAATTGAACTCGCATGGCTTAGTATTTGCGTAGCTTCCGACGTAGTAACCAAAACCAATCCTGTAATCAAACATATTAAAATTGAAAGAAACGCTCCTACCATACAGATCAGTCCTTGTTCAGTCGGACTTTTAACTTTCGCAGCGGCCGACGCGATCGCTGAACTTCCGAGTCCCGCTTCATGGCAGAATATTCCTCGCCGCATTCCGATTTGTATAGCTTGAATGATTCCAGCTCCAACCCCTCCTCCAATTACGGCCTGCGGAGCAAACGCTTCATGAACAATCAAGTATAAGGCGTGCGGGATAACGTCTATTTTCAAAATCAGAATTATGATCGCCGATCCTATATAAAGCACAGTCATAACAGGAACGACTTTTTCTGCGATTTCAGCGATTCTGTGAATTCCGCCGAAAGTTACCATAGCAACAATTATGGTAAGTATAACTGCCGTTACACTAACCGGTATACCGAATGAAGTCGCAGCCGCGGTTATGGAATTTGTTTGAACCAACGTTCCCGTTCCTACCATAGCAACAATCGCCCCGAAAATCGCAAACATTTTCGCCATGAACGGACTCCCTACACCTTTTTCAATGTAGTACATCGGTCCGCCAGCCATTTTATTGTCACTTCTGACTGTGCGGTATTTTACACCCAACAGTCCTTCACAGTATTTTGTCGCCAGACTGAAAAAAGACGAAACGATAAGCCAAAACAGCGTTCCAGCACCTCCGATAGAAACAGCAACGGCGATTCCAACAATATTTCCAGTTCCGAGAGTTGCTGATAAAGCTGTGCACAGCGAAGCAAAATTCGAAATGTCTCCTAAAAGGCCAGCATTTTCTTGAGGTTTTTTAGATTTCATAATGTAGCCGAAGGCTTCTTTTATTCTTCGAATCTGAACAAAATTCAGCTTAAACGAAAAATAAACGCCTACACCGAAAAGAGCTATCAAAAGTGGAAAGCTCCAAATTAAATCACAAATTTCTTGAGCGATATTTTCTATACACATTTTTATTCTCCAACATAATCAAAATTAGTAGGAGAACCCGATTGACGCAGC
>JAFQBQ010000134.1 GCA_017416635.1 Alphaproteobacteria bacterium
AATCAGCAGAGAATCGTTACGCCTGAACGCAATAGTTTCCATCGCATTGTCAGTTGCTTTCCACGTCACGACATACTTGGGATTTCCGAAAACCGACGCAGCAATGTTTAAGCATGTTGTTTTACCTGAAGAACTGTTCCCTACGAAATGAAAGCCGAAGTTCGGTAAATCGCATAGGTTCAACAATGGACTTGCAAACGCAGCACTGATGGCGAAAATCAAACGCGAATTTCCGACACACCATCTCGCAACCAAATCATTCCATTCTTGCAGAGTTCCCGATGTGCCGTAAGAATCGTCTTGAATTGCTGTGTCTAAAATGATTTCCTCTTTCGTTTCTCCGATAATTAAATCAGGTCTGATGTAGACATTTCCCGAAAATCCGATGCGCGAGGCAATAGCGACCTCCTTTTTTGGTACAGAGCTGACAATGTATTCAAACAGTTTTCGCTTCGATAACGAATTTCCTGCAAAAATAAATCCCCTGCTGATAAGCTGAATACGAAGCTGATCTCCGTCCTTCGTAAACATTTTGGGTTTAGCTATGAGATTATGAATCTCACCACGGTAATCCTTGAATTCAAGAATACGAGAGACTTCATCCGTACTTTTCGTAAAAGCAATCACCTTGATGTAATTTGAAATTCGAGTGAGTACTTCAGATTTTTTATCGACACAAAATAAACCATCATCAGAAAGAACAAATCCGTCGGGGATATTTTGCGACTGTTCATGTTCTTTAAGTGCTTTTTCTAAAATCTCTTTGACCGCATCTTTTCCCTCCAACACAAACAAATCATTGAAATCTGTCGGCTTCATTGAAGCGTCTTTAAATTGCGGAACAATCACCTTAGAATTTGAAATTAATGCGGCTTCCTTCGCTTTTTCCAAACCAATGTTCGGTTGCGAATAGCAATCATTATCAGCGCAAATGGTCATTTTTAGCTGAGGGTATTTTTTTCTGATTGCTTGGATTACAGATTTTAAATTTCCGGCATCAAAAGCCACAACGACAGGAATTTTACTGCACTCATGAATTGTCGCTCCTGTGGCGTATCCTTCGCAAACAAAGGCGTTTTCAGAGGGAGAAATCGTTCCGATAACGAAGTAACAACCATTCTTCTTACCACCGCTCAAAAAACGTTTTGTGTCATTTGTAATGAATTGCAGCGACCAAAGCTTTCCTTCACTGTCGAACAAAGGAACTAAGAGACAATCTTTGTATTCCTTCAAGCCATAAGATTGAACTTTTTTCTTCAAAAGATACGGATGCTCAATTGCGTCACCTGCTTTTTCCCATATGTTTTTGGCTTTGATCGCTGCATTTTCATGTATTTGATTTTGTTCAATGAACGCTTCTTCACGAGCCTTTTGCATCCTCTCTTTGACTTTTTTAAATTCAGACTTCCCGTATTCGCTTTCATCTTTATCGAAAACATAAGAACTTAACCCGGAAACGAAGTCTCCGAAGACGTAGCCTCCCTCAAATTTTCGCAGCCAATATCTGTTATTTTTTCCCCAGCGAACCATATGAAAAGTTTCAGTATCTTTATTTGGTGCTGGAATATCAGCCTTTCTTAATGCTTCAATCAGTTTTAACATGTTTTGTTTCCTTTAATTAATTTCGAAAATCTCACCGTTTTTATCCGTTGATAATAGGCTTTTGGTTGGGTAATAAATGTTGAAACGACAGAGCTTAGAAAGGCGTTATATCCAACTAACTTAAAAATCCGAGGAAATGTATTATATATATTTAATCGATTATATGATTTTTGGATTATTACGTTATAAAACGTAATACACTCTATAGTGATGTAAATAGTACAGATAGATAGGATATATAGATATAAATAAGTATAATAATGTATATAATATACTGAAAT
>JAFQBQ010000135.1 GCA_017416635.1 Alphaproteobacteria bacterium
GCCGACTAACCGTCATTGCGAGGAGCAACAGCGACGAGGTTCGTCTTACTCGTAATACGATATAGTTCTTCTATATAATTCTCAGATCATTCCAATCCCGATTCTCTCAATAGCCTATTTATAAAGTAAAAATTTCTTATCTTTATTTACCGAAATTTAACAAACTTATTCTAGCATAAAGATGTTGTGAAGATACGGAGCGGGAAGTGTCAGGAAAAAACGATAAGACAAACGATAAAGACGCCAATCAGGTTTCAGATGTTAAAGATAACGACTCAGGTCAGGCGGATGTTTCGTCCGCTCCGGCAACGCCTGATGAAAATCAGAAAGAGGCTCCTGCCGCGACTGATTCAAATTCACAAACTGAGAATTCGTCCGAAAAAGCCGCGACAAGTTCTGATAATGCAGCCAGCACAACGACAAATGCAGAATTGCAGAATGTAAAAATTCAGGACAATACGGAAGATAGCGAAGACGACAGCGTTGAAGATATGATTAGCAACGGTTTGCTCAACAATAGTGAAGAAATTGAGCAGAAAATTACTTCATTAATTGCTACTGGACACATGTTCAAAGCTCACGTTATTGCTAAAAAAGCATTCCAGAAGCATCCTGAAAATATAAATATAGCGCAAGCGTATGCTTTGGTTCTGCTGAAAACCGGAGCACTGGAAGAATCCAGGAAATTAATTTATCCGATTCTTGGCGTGACTCCTGTCGTTGACGAGGCCGCTGGCTGCGAAATGGTTACAGTAGAATCATTGTTGAAGAGTCCGTTTCTGCAAAACGGTAATCCGAGCACCATCGCAAACATCGGACACATATTTAAAGAATCATGGAAATATTCTCGACATTGCCGAGATCTTGAGTTAGCTAAGGAATTATATTTAGCATCGTTCAACAGAGATCAAAAAACCAATACAGGTATGAACGCCGCATGGCTCTCCTGGCTGACAGGTGACGATGAAAATGCGAAAAAATTGTCTGCTGCTGTTTTGAGGTTACTTCCACCTTACGGATTGGAGGCAACTTTTTCAGAATTGATTGATTTGGCTGAAGCACAATTGCTGCTCGGAAGAGAAGACGACGCTTGCAAACTGTATGAAGAAGCGATGAAACAGGAAGATAGCTCCGATTACATAAAAGTAGTGACAGCAAGGCATCAATTATATTTTTTGAGAGAGGCAGGATTTAAAGTTCCAAACGCTACTCTAGATATTCTTGTTCCTCCGACAATTGTTGTGTTTACAGGACATTCGATTGACCATCCAAGCTTTCAGACGGCGCTATTCCCGCCAGACATAGAAGCAGACGTAAAAAGAATTATTAAAGAGAAGTTGCAGTCGATTAACGCAAAAATCGGATACAGTTCTGCGGCATGCGGTGCAGATATTCTGTTTATAGAGGCAATGCAAGAACTCGGCGGCGAAGTAAATATCATTTTGCCTTTTGCTGTTCAGGATTTTATCGAAACGAATGTTCGGCACGCTGGTCCTCGTTGGGAAAAGAGATTTGAAAAGGCGCTGGCAAGTGCTCATACCGTAAGCTTCGCAAGCGAAGACCGCTACTTGGGGCACGACATGTTATACAGATTCTCGAATCACGTTATGCATGGAAGTGCGGTCATGAGAGGTAAGTTCTTGACTACTGAACCTCATCTTATGGCAGTTTGGCATTCTCGAACAGAATCACTGCCGGGCGGTCCTGCGGATTTCATCGACAGATGGACTAATATCAGCACATTGCACTTGATTGATTTGGATGAGCTTTATAATGTAGATGGTTCGACAGAACAGATCGACACGACATTAATCAAACCTCAAAAAAATACGATAGATTTCGATCCGTTTATATCCAAATCTCCAGACAGAGAGATAAAGTCGATGA
>JAFQBQ010000136.1 GCA_017416635.1 Alphaproteobacteria bacterium
ATCGAAACTGAGTTAGAACGACTTAGATAATTTACGTAATCGACGCAAACTAATGTTTCGAATTTAAAATTGAGTTCCATGATATCGCAGTACCCGTTGTAACTTGTTTTTAATAAGCTGTTTGGTAACCATGAACCGCCATTTGGAGAAGTAACGCTGAACTCGGATGAAATACAGGTTTCGATTGCGGGAGTTAGTAAAGTTGGTTCGGGTGCATCGAGTCGAGAAATTTCTACATTGTAGTTTGGAACTCCCAACTTTTTGGAAAAAGTAAGTTTTGTGAGGCCTCTATTAATCGGCAACGGAGAAATTTTCGGAGCTAAATTTTCATTGAATGCCATTAAATGACTGCCGTCAGAAACAATTTCCAACACGAACGAAAAATCATCTTGGATTTCAAAATCAGTTCTAAATTGAATCACCAAATCTTCAGTCACAGATATACGATATTGCAAAGTTTGTTCTTCTAAATCGACAATTCCGTTGTTGCAGATTTTTACGTTACCCAAATTATAAATTGTAGCAGCACTCGCCATGTCGCAGATCTCCATTTCACCGCTTTGATTGATTGAAAGATTGTCTCCGAGTTTTACGATCCCAAAATTTGAAAAAGTCGCAGGATTTATTTCGTCTCTTGAAATTGTCCCCGCATTATTTACTAAGCCATCGCCTGTTTTCATGATTCCGAAATTGCTTTCAGTTGCTTTTGTGATTATCGGAGCTGAAATCGTGCCAACGTCATTTGTAAAACCGCTACCAACTTTCACTAATCCAAAATTTTCGTAAGTTGCGATTGGACGTTCTTCTTCAATTTCTTCTTCGTTATCACAAAAAATTACAGATTCATTGTTTATAGATTCCAAATCAGATTTAGCCTGACAATTTGTAAGTTCTACTTTTGGAAGTTGCTCATCATTTTTGATTTCTGCTTCATCTACATAAATATAAGTTTCATTTGCTTGGCTTGTTTCAGAATTTTCTTGCGGTGTCATTCCGTTTTTCGAAATTTCTAAAATGTTTCCCCACGCAGTATCGAAATTCGAGTCCGTTTTTTTGATCGAACACTGGCCTGAAATTCCGCCGGCATCGCCTCCGCCGTCTAAACATTCAAAACCATCACCACCAGAATTAACGACTAAATATCGGTTTGCAGAAATATTTTGGATTTCGGAATTCTCCACTGAATAGGGTAGATGTACTGCTCGATTTTCTAAATCTGAAACCGTTTCCGATAACTCTCCGATTTCTTCTTCTGTGTTCGTTACATCGTCATCAATTATTGCAAATGTTGAGCGCAAGTCATTGATGTCATCGACAACATCGTGATTTTTGTTCGGCAATGGATAATGGCAATTTGGTGTTATCATTCTCCGACCATCGCCTCCAAAGCTGTTTCAATTGCGGAAAGTCGACTGTCTAGTGAAGAAACATCTAACTCCAATGTTCTTATTTTCGGATAGAGATTAGTTCCTTCTAAAAGCCAAGTATGAGCATCTTTTGCCGTTACGCATTTGAAGGTATAAACTGTGTTCCTTTCTGAAATAGTCGCAATTGGTGTCGTTCCGTCGGCTGTTCCTGAGTAAGTCTGATCGGGGAATACCAAAACTAAATTTTTACCTGCCTCCGAATTTCCAACCAAATTTATTGGTAACTTGCTTTGCGAAATGGAAACTATTTCGATTCGATCTCCAATTTGCGGTGATTTCGGAAATGTAAATTTGGTCGCCATGATCAATACTCCCTAGTTGTAATTTGTTCGATTAGTTGTATCTCGGAAATCGTGATGAAATTTTTCTTCGTATTTACCGCTTCGATTTTATAAAATTTGTAAGCTGTATTGTTTTCTAAACTCCAAGTTTTAGTTTCGTTATGTGTCCATGTAAGCGCGCCGGAATTTAGTAATTCATCATAATTTTCTCCGTCATTCGAGCCATATAAAACGAAGGAATCAGGCTCTTCATTTGTGAATCCTCCTGACATTCTCAACACATTGGCTTTATCCGCTTCGGGAAGTTCAATTTGTATCC
>JAFQBQ010000137.1 GCA_017416635.1 Alphaproteobacteria bacterium
TAATATGCAAAAAATTTAAGTACTTCTCCTTTTCATGCAACGTGTTTTTCTCTTTATAAATTTCATTTTTAAGTTCTTTAAGCTGTTGTTCTATGCCTTCAACAGAATACTCTTTACTTATCATAGAGGTAAGCTTCGAAAACAAAGCGTTTTGCAAGGAATTCTCTGCCTGAGGTTTCTTTGCTCCTGCCCCTTCTTCTTGTCCCCCTTCCCGCTTTTTTTCTCCAGTATCAAGAAAAGAAAAAGTATCTCCCATTAAAAATTTTAATCCTTTTTTTAATTTTGCTGATGATTGTTTCAAATTAGTTAACGTAGATGACGCATCCTTGGAAGTTTTTAATATTTTTTCATACTTTAGCATTTGTATTTGCATATCCCTGATCTTTTTTTGTAAAGGCTTTACGTTTTCAGTTTCCTGAGTTTCCACAACGCTATATCTATTGTATTCAGAAATATGATGAACTAAATCCGAAGAGTTTACCACATCATAGACCATGACTCTTTGCATCTTTTCCGGTATAGCTTTTATCGATTTTATTAATGTAGTCGAAATATTCGGCATTATTTTGCGCACTTTAGCTTCAGGCATGTTTATAATTCTCAATATCATTAACTCCAAACCATCAAATAATCGCAAATTTTTATTTTCACTTGGCGAGCTGGTATAAGGCAAAGATGAAACGAATCCGTCATAATAAGAGTATGATATATCAAATGTTTTGGATAGCTGTTCCAAATCTTGCTTTGAAAAATGCTCAAATTTTTTTTCACGGTTAGAAAAATCATCTTCTATACAAAAAACCCCGTTTTGCTTCAGAGTTAAAGCAGATTGTTCGATGATTTCATTGCGTCTGCGATGATTTATTAGTGCATTAAAATCTGCAGCAATATACGATATCTGGCCATTTATAATTTTTGATAATTGTTGCCAATTTTTAATATTTCCGAAATCTCCGCTGATTCCCCTTACTTTGTCATTTACACATGCATCCCAAAAAATCCAATTATCGGAGAAACGATCAACATAATAGTTGACTATACCTCGATTACCTAAAACCAACCATAAATCGTGTCTATTTTGAATTGCCTTTTCCCAACGCGAATTCCGTTCGTAGTTATTCAAACTGAGAGTGTTTCCTGGCGACCGCGCATTTCTTTCTGCGACCCAAAACAGACCCGCCATAAAAGCGGTAGCACTTATAACAGCGATGTATAGGTATTTATTTCCCAAATTACACTCCCACCAATGGATAGATGCTAACAAGGTTATGTTAATAAAGAGTAAAAATACAATTTACGTAAATATCTTTGTTTTCTAAGAATACTACTAAATCGTTCAAAACGGACTCTTTCCGTACCGAAAATACATCTTCTGTTTTTTTATATTTTTTGTATAATAAGCTCGTTTAATTCGGGAATTTTGTGATGACAAGTGAAGCTGAAAGTTATAATGCGAATTCGATTACTGTTTTGCGGGGATTGGAAGCAGTAAAGAAACGTCCTGGAATGTATATCGGAGATACAGATGACGGGACAGGATTGCATCACATGGTTTTTGAAGTCGTCGATAACGCTATCGATGAATCGCTTGCTGGATATTGCAAACTTATAAACGTTACGATTCATAAAGATGGTTCGGTGTCAGTTTCAGATGACGGAAGAGGAATTCCTGTAGATATTCATCCTGAAGAAGGAGTTTCTGCGGCGGAAGTCATTATGACTCGATTACATGCCGGAGGGAAGTTTGATCAAAATTCGTACAAAATTTCTGGAGGTCTTCACGGCGTTGGTGTATCAGTCGTAAATGCACTTTCAGATCGTTTAGATTTATCAATTAAACGCGGCGGAAAAGAATATTTCATGAGATTTCGCGATGGAGAAGCAGAAGCTCCGTTGAAAGAAGTCGGAACTTGCGATTTATCCAACACGGGAACCACTGTTCGTTTTTGGCCGTCTGCAACTACTTTCAAAATAACTGAATTTGATTTTTTGACCCTGGAACATCGTTTAAAAGAGTTGGCATACTTAAATTCCGGCGTTCATATTATTCTTACGGATGAAAGGCATGTGGAAGCTCCGAAAATTTCTGATTTGTTTTATAAGGGCGGACTGAAAGAATTCATTAAAAATCTAGATAAAAGTAAAACTTCACTCATTTCAAATCCGATTTATGTTTCGACAGAAAAAGAATCTATTGGCGTCGAGATGGTTATGGAATGGACTGATTCGTATCACGAAACGATGATGTGTTTTACGAATAATATTCCGCAATCCGATGGCGGTACGCACTTGGCAGGGTTCAGGAATGCTCTGACCAGAACTGTTAATACATATCTTGCGGCGAACATGAAGAAAGAAAAAACACTTCCATCGGGAGATGACGCGCGAGAAGGCCTGACTTGCATTTTGTCGGTGAAAGTTCCGAATCCGAAATTTTCTTCGCAAACGAAAGAGAAATTAGTATCATCGGAAGTCCGCGGAGTAGTCGAATCAGTTGTCAGCGATACGTTAAATACTTGGTTTGAAGAAAACCCTGTTGAAGCGAAAAAAGTTACATTGAAAATTATAGAAGCCGCAGCGGCGAGAGAAGCCGCGAGAAAAGCGCGCGAATTAACTCGACGAAAAAATTCTTTAGAAATTTCCACGCTACCAGGAAAGTTGGCTGACTGCCAAGAAAAGGATCCGGCGTTAAGCGAAGTTTTCTTAGTCGAGGGAGACAGCGCAGGAGGCTCCGCAAAACAGGGTCGCGACAGGCGCACGCAAGCTATTCTTCCGTTAAGAGGGAAAATTTTAAATGTCGAAAGAGCGAGATTTGATCGAATTTTAACTTCTGCAGAAATAGGAACGATGATTTCGGCTTTCGGAACAGGTATCGGTGATGAATTTAATATCGACAAAATTCGTTATCACAAAATTATCATAATGACGGATGCTGATGTCGACGGAAGCCACATTCGAACTTTGTTGCTGACATTTTTCTTCAGACAAATGCGCCCTATTATCGAAAAAGGATATCTGTATATTGCTCGTCCGCCTCTTTACAGAATCAAAAAAGGCAATTCGCAAGTTTTCATTCGAGATGAAAAAGCATTAGAAGATTATTTGTTGGATTCATCAGTTCCAGTTTCTGTTTTGAAATTGGCTTCAGGAGAAACGATTGCATCGAATGATATTCGGCATTTCGTCGAGCAGGCGGAAAAATTAAAAATCGCGATTGGACACATTAATAATAAAGTGAATAACGCAAAATTGTTGGAAGCGCTGATACTTCTTGGACTTGGGCGCAAGGAAGATCTTTCTGAAGATGAAATTTGTCAGCACCTCAAGAAAATTATCAGAGGAGTTTGGAGCCTCACGGTCGATGAAGATAAATATGTTTTCAGCAAAGAATACCGAGACATCACAGAACAATTTGAAATTCAGAAATCTTTGTTAGTATCACCGGAAATTACTGCGATGAGCGAGCAATTGGATTTGTTCTCGTCGTTTGTAAAAGGTCCGGCTGAGCTGAGCGTTAAGGATTTCAAAACAATGGTTCTTTCTCCATTGCATTTCTTAGAAGTGTTCATGGATCAAGCTCGGAAAGGCATAACCATCAATCGATATAAAGGATTAGGCGAAATGAACGCCGATCAGCTTTGGGAAACTACCATCAATCCAAACGCGAGAGTGTTGATGCAGGTAAAAATGTCTCACCTTGAAAATTTGGATGAGGTTTTCTCAACGTTAATGGGAGAGGTTGTCGAGCCGCGCAGAGATTTCATCCAGGATAACGCGCTGAACGTTGTTAA
>JAFQBQ010000138.1 GCA_017416635.1 Alphaproteobacteria bacterium
AATGCGAGTTGATACAGTTTCTTCAGTTGTCGGATTTTTTAAGTGAACAGGTTCCTCATCCTCGTTTTTAAAATTTAAATTTAAATCTCCACGATCACTAGCTTTGCGCCAAAGTTCAACTGCTATGGGATTATTTGCCGGACTACCTTCAATACCTTCCAAAGAACTAAACAAATCTTCTACTGCTTCTCTCATTGATACATTCGGTTCCTTTGAAAAAGGAATACTTCTGTAGGTAATTGAACTTTCTGAAGCTAAACCAAAATCAAAATAAATATCACCTTCATCTACGTTGCCTCTATTATATAGATCTTTAGCCTTATCAAAGATATCTGCTAAGCCATTCCATGCTTTTCTGAAAGAATCATCGGAACTGATCCACAATTTCGGATGAGCTGTATCTTCAGAGCATTGTTTTCTAGCAAATTCCGAATATTTTTGTGCATTTTGAATACGAACCGATACCGGTTGTCCATAATATATTGGATCTTTTGCGTTTTCTACTTCCATTCCGTACACAGAATTATCAAAACAGGCAGATAGCATCGTAAAGCACAATAACAGATTCTTCTTCATAATTTACTCCCCATAGACAAACATATCCATTAAGGATCAATGTAATACTGTTATTATATTAATTCAATACATTTTAAATTAAATTTAAAATAAAAATGCGCTGATTGCCGTGCTCTATGGGATGTTAAGTTGTGAGATATTCTATTTTTACAGAATTTCCGTTTTCAAAGCTGTAATTTTCATCACGTTTCCGTTTATGTTCCTAACGGACTTTATTTTTGCTAAGCTGTTCACCCAGCATACAAGTTTTTCGAATTCCTCAATGCGAGCTATTAGATCACAAAAGCGACATGAAATCGCAAATTTCTTGATACCATTCGTCCGGAAAGTTTTCACGATTACAGCAACATCTTCCGGTCATAATTATATCGGAAAAATCGATGAGTTTTTGGTCTATTTTCTTGCTGTTTTCATACGCTATATACGCCGTGTAATTCACATGCGCCTCTTCCATCTCTTTCCCAGATGCAAAATTATATTCAAATTGCTCTATGTAATACGATAATTTCTTAATTCCTTGTTTTTCTTCGTTTTTTATTGAGAGATTTCTCTCAAAACACGATCAAAACCATCGAGATTCATCTTAACATTTATGCCGTTGTCAGCTAACGTAACCTCATCGAGCAGCATTTTTGAGACCTTTTGCTGTTCTGAAGGATACAGAAAACACCAGACTTCAGTGAGGTTATTCAGCGCAGAAACGATGTTTTCTTTTAAAATCTCAGGGCTTGCGGTTTTCCCAGCGTCAGCCTCAATGATCCTGTTGATGTTCATAACGACTTCAGGCGAACTCAGGATTTTGAAAATTTCATTAAGAACCTGTTGCTCAATTTCGTCCGCAGAGATGGTTTTAAAGGCGGAAGAACAGGACTTATTGCGAATGTGATTGCTGCAGGCGTAGTAACGATACCGCAAGCCATGATTGTAAGCGTAGGTCGGAGTCATCGCCGTTCCGCATTTCGCGCACTTCAGAATTCCCTTCAAAAATGAGGGGGTGGAGGTGGCGTAAGCCTTTCGTCCATTGTTGCCGCACTTTTTGAACAAACTTTGTATCCGAGTCCATTCATCCTCAGGAATTATCGCTTCATGCTCTCCCTTGTAAATTTCTCCTTTATGCGTCACATAGCCTTTGTAATAGGGATTCGTCAGGATTTTACGCACATCCTTTTTCGTGAAAAGCTTGCCGCCACTATTTCGATTTTCACTCACATGCTCGCGCAATTTCGTTCGATATCCCTTGCGATTCAGTCGTTCTGCGACCATCATGCAGGATTCGGTCATGTCGAATTGATCATAAATGAATTTCACGATTTTAGCTTCTTCCTTGTTAATTACGAGCTTGCGATCTTTTACGTCGTAACCGAGAACGGGATATCCTCCCATCCACATTCCGAGCTTTTTGGACGCCGCGAATTTATCCCGAATACGTTCACTTGTGACCTCACGCTCGAACTGCGCGAAACTCAGCAAAATGTTCAGCATCAATTTTCCCATTGAGGTCGAAG
>JAFQBQ010000139.1 GCA_017416635.1 Alphaproteobacteria bacterium
ATATGGCAAAATTGTTTTACAATCTCAAAAATCCGAGCGATTTTCATTTAATCTTCCTCCTGTTTTTATGATGAATATTATATCTGAGGATTTTTAAATACGCTAGAGTGACTAGTTATTGCGAAGTATGAAATTGCTGAATTTTAGGTTGGAGAGGCCTGTAAGCCCTGATACTCAGTAGGGAGAGCGGAGATTTCGAATCCCACTCGATACCAAAATGTCATTCTCTAAACTTTTTTTGTGGAAAATCTGGCAAAAACGCTAGAAGCACTGAGGCTGAGAGCTTATCACGATTTTACTTTAAAATTTTCCAAGTAAAAAATTTTGGAGACTAGAGAGGAGAAATAGCGTAAAAATGCCTAAAAAGCATGATTTGAAGCTTTGTAAATTAGACTTAAATTAAACTTGCTATAATTATGAGCATCCTATGTAACAGCGACTTCCCGGCTTACATATTCTTAACGATAAACACAGAAATTAACCCTTGTCAAGAAAATGCACGGCGGAGCAGGAGGTGCAAATAACGAAATCACTTTTTGGTTGTTTAAATGATATCAAGAACAAAGTTCGTTCTATTTTACAAAACTGGTCATTTAGCCATAAACGTAAAATAGGCATGATTCCGTTCTTGTTTACGAAAATCAGAGTTTAAAAAAATCAAGATATAGTTTTCTCAGGGGCTATAATATACGAAAAACAAACTTGATATAAATCTTACAATGGCATATTATGTTTACGATGTTGAGTAAGTAGACTTTAGACGGTCTCTTGTTATTGCTTTTTAAAAGTTGAGGTACTGATGAGTCTTTATTTTGAACTGTTGCAGAAGCCGATATTTTCTGTAGAAGACGTTGCCGATCGATATGAAAAAATCAGCGGTGCGCGTTCGGCTATTAAAAGTCTCGTTCGGCAAGGAATGGCTGTAAAAATTCGCAACAACATGTACACTTGTATCAGCGGAGAAACCGGAAATCCTGTTGCTAATCGTTTTCAAATCGCAAGATAACGATTAGTTTCGTCAGCATCTCCTTCGTTAATAAATTTTTTTTCTGCTTCTTCTTCAAAACGCCATAATTTTCCTGGCTTTTCCTTATAAATCTTGCGAATATCTTCCATTATTTTGCGGAATTCTTCAGGAGTTTTTCTGGTCTTAAAATATCTGTAAGGAAACATATCGCCTTTTTCGTGATTACTGTTAGAATTTACAAGACATAAATTGTTAAAAGTATCTGAACCTCCCCTTTCTCTCGGTATAATATGATCAACTTCCATCCCCTCAAAACTTTGAGGAATACTTGAATCCGGGGTGTAAATATCTTTAAAACATTGTTCTTTTGCTAATTTATATTTCAAAATATTTTTTTCTGTAATTTCAAGTCCTTTCTCGTTGAGATAACCTTTTGCTTCTTCATTTAGCTTTTCGTTATTTTTTTGCTCTCTTTCTAAGGCTTTTTTCTGCTTTTCAGATAATCCAACATCTCTCGCAACCTCAATATTAATAGAATAAGGTCGACCGTAACGTTGTATAATTTCATTTACGACTAAACGAATCTGATTGAGAATTCTGTGTACTCCCGGATTTGCAATCTTTCCGAATTTTTTTTTCGTTTTCATTTAAGTTATTGTTGTTTCTCAATACAAAAGGAGGAATTGGTTGAGTATAGACCCGTAAAATTTCTCCGTAATATGGCAGTTGAGTGTATTTTCCTTGATTCTCCCGTGACAATTCTTCAATTGCACGAAAATGTTCATCACTTACTTTTAATTCATCTGTAGCCTCACGATAAGAAATAACTTTTTCTTCCAATTTCTCCAAAATCTTTTTAGTCGCTGTTTTTCCAAGACTTCCACGTCCATTCTTGGGTAGTTTCGACAATAACTTTCCGATTTCTTGTTCATTACCAATTTTGTATTCATGTTTTAAAACTTGGATAAGCTCATCCTCGGTATATAAACGTCCTTCTTTATCTTTTGGATTAACGGGATTAGATAAAAATTCGCTAAATCTCTCTAACTCTTCGATACTACAATTTCGAACATAATCTATATTCTGAAAATCTGGAGTAGAATACAAAAAAGCTTTAATCGGTTTATCAATCTCCGAATCTATTTTTAGAAGTTTCTTAATACTTTGTTTTCCATCATTTTGACCTCGCATCAATAATTCATTTATTATTTTATCGCGCTCTTCCAGTGTTAATATTCGTTTTTCAGCATTTGATTTGTTTATTACTCGAAGATTGTTTACTTCTTCATAAATACGCCGCTTTTCAGCAAGCGGATGAATTTTGGGCAAGCGATCTTCTTCCGTATAATAGATGCACTTCCCTATCGCATATGGAACTGACGGTCGTTCGAAGAATAATATCGAAAACATTTCATCTTTCAACCCGTCCACCTGCATTTGTTCAAAATACTCTGCCTGTTTATCCCAAATCCTGTTAAACTCTTCTTTCAATAAATAACGCGGAATTCGATAATCTACAGGATTTTTACTTTGTTTTTGCCTAACGGCTTTGTGATCTTTCAAACGCATCCACAAATATTCTCCGACAGTCTGTGCGTTTGTTTTTCTCATTCCCTCGTATAATTTATCAAATGGAGAAGCACTTTTTTTTGTATTATTCGATTCCAACAACGAATCGTTATCAATCTGATCTTCA
>JAFQBQ010000140.1 GCA_017416635.1 Alphaproteobacteria bacterium
AATCAAAAATATGCGAAGGTAATTTGAGCGATTTTTTAGACTTTGATAATCAGAGGAGCAAAAACAGTGTTTCCAACTTTTGCGAAAATTCTAATCCTTACACCGCTTGTATCAAACCATTTTCCCAAAGTGTTTCGAAGGTGTTAACTGCGCCGCCGTGTTCAACGATTTTTCCGTCTGTGATTTTATCGATATTAATTCCGCTGAAAGATAACTCTTTGTGAGTCGGTTTCATCCCAAGCCACTCGCCTTCATGCGTTCCTGTCATGATAAACTCGGAAATGACGTAATCGCTGTCTACGAACTGCCGAGTAATTTTCATTGAGTATTCCGGATAAGTTCTTCTCACCGCTTTGAGATGTTCTATCATGCCTTCAAAACCTATCGGAATAATTTTTCCGTTCATATTTAAAACGCAATTTCTCGATATGTATTCTGAAACTTCATCTAGACGATTTTCCGAAACAATTATTTCGTAAAAATGCTTTGCGACAGCTTTGTTATCCATGCTAAGAATTTTTTTCAATCGAAATATAAAGCAAACAATGCAATTTATGATCTTGCGAATAATCCGCAAGGATTGTGCATTCATAATCTTCAGTATAGCTGCGTTTTATCTTTCCTTCTTGTGTATCAGTCCAAACTTGCTGCCAGACCGCCTTTGTGTTTTCGGCAATATCGGAATTATCAGAACAAAAATCATATTTCTTGTATTTTCCATTCGCGCATTCTTTTTCAAGTTGCCGCATAAAGTCGCAATCAACGGCTAAAATGCTTAAATCGTAATCTCCGTTTTCATTCGAAGCGTAATTAGAATATTTTGAAATCAGCACGGTATTCTCTGTTAAGACGAGGGGAACATTTCCATTTATTACATTCTGCCACAATTTTTCTATTTTTTTGATTCCTTCAACAGAGTTATTCGTTCTTATTGTCACTTCCTTCATCATGCTATCCACAATTCTATGCGAATGATGCGGATTTGCTTTGAACAATTCGAAAATATCTCGACGATAACGCCTGAAATATTCAATAACTTTTCCATTTACTATTTCGGCTTTTAAAGAATGCTTCTGCATAAATTCGAGGATTCGCTTCTGGGCATCTTCATAATCTTTGAAAAATTCGACCATTAATTCGATTTCCATCATGTTATAGTGAAAATCAGTTTTCGGCGAAGTGATTTCGTCCAAATCAATATGAAAATCGTCAATCTGAAACTTTTGGCGATGTGTTACAAGAACAGACAAAGACATTAACTCACTGAAATTTCTCAAATCGAGTTTTTCTAAAATCTGCGCTTCATTTTCGATTTCCTCGTAAACGTCCGACTTCCGACTATCAGACATCGGAACTTTCAATTCATATTTTCCGTTTCGTTTGCGCAGCCAAATGTCATTTTTTATAAAACGGAGATCTTCAAAATCCAAATAAACATCTTCTAAAACGCGATCACCCAATTTTTCAGCATTATTTTTCAAAAAATCTAAAAATTCAGACGTCGCAAGACATTTTTTCTCTACTTCGATCATTTCACCGGTTCTTCTTTCAACTTTTCCGGTTCTTGAGTAAGAGAAGATTTTTCATCAGTTTTTTCTATTCCGATTGTTTCGGAAATTGTTTTCAAAACTGATTTCAGCGGATCCATTTTTTTCTCGTCAGATTCGCATCCTGAGTCTACAGTTTTTAATTTTCTTAATCTTTCGACTTCCTCCTTTAACTTTTTTGCGAATTTAACCAAAATTTTGCTATCAATCTTATCAGGAAAAGAAATTCGCAAAGTGCAAGATAAATATTTACCTATAGCCTGACGTATAGCCTGCATCACCTCGGACTCCCCCTGCCCTGAACAAGAACATCCTGACGAAAAAGCCCAACCTTCTAGTGCCTCTATCAAATCTTTTAGTAGAACTCCCTTTATGGAAACAGAAAGAACATGAGATGGCGTGTCAGAATTTACTACCACATCCGGAATTTTTTCTATTTCCTCTTTCAGCACCAAGAAATTTTTTTCAACTTTTGCCGAATCAAATTTAAAATTTTTAACCGCAGTTGCAAACGATGCAATAAGTGCGGTAGGCTTTGTTCCTGGCAACAACTCATCGCCCGATCCGAACATGATCGGAGACAAAACCGAACGGTCTTTTATATATAGTGCCGCAATACCTTTCGGCGCGCCGATTTTATATCCGGAAAATGTCGCTAAATCCAACAAACTGAAATCAATCTCATATTTTCCGAAAGATTGAGAAACATCTGAATGAAAAACAATATTTTTATGATTGTGCACAATAGTTGAAATTGTCTTTAAATTCTGACGGCTTCCGATTTCGCTGTTAAACGACTGAATAGAAACCAATCGAGTTTCCGGACGAATGCTCGCTTCCAACTCGTTCAAATCCACTTGCCCGT
>JAFQBQ010000141.1 GCA_017416635.1 Alphaproteobacteria bacterium
AATATTTTGAAAAAGTCGTTTTGCCTGCTCCGAGATCCCCGTACAAACAAAAACATCTTCCCGCTGCCGCGAACGAAGAAAAATATTCTGCGGCTTTTTTCGTATCATTCAGCGAACGACACTCGAATTTTTTCATTTATTGATTAGTCCTTCCAACTGCTTCAATTGGTCGAAAGATAAATCGCGAATATTATCGCTAATGATAGAACAAATTTCGTCCAGACGCGGCTGCTGATCCTCAGAAAATTTACTCAGCACGTATGAAACCACCATTGATTTTTCAGCTGGGCGCCCAACTCCGATACGAATCCGCCAATAATCGACTCCCGCCAAATTATCGATACTTTTCAGACCATTATGTCCGCCGTTTCCTCCTCCGATTTTTGTTTTCACACGACCGAATGGCAGATCTATATCATCATGAATCACGCAAATTTTGCTTAGCGGAATTTTAAAAAAATCCATCAAAAAACGCACCGCACGCCCCGAAAGATTCATAAAAGTCACAGGCTTCGCCAGCAAAATTTTTCGATGTCCACAAGTGAACGAAGCGACATCAACTATTGACGCCATTCTTTTAAAAGAAGACGAAGCGGCAACATTCGCTACCGCTTCTATAACTCTAAAACCAACGTTATGCCGACTATCCTCATACTCTTGTCCAGGATTTCCTAACCCGACGAGCAGAACAGTATCGCTCAAATTACGCCTCTGCTTTTGGAGCTGCTTCTGCAGTTGCAGCTGCCGCAGCGCCTTCATTCGCATCCGTCTTCAAAATTGTCGGAGCAACGACTGTTGCAATAGTTACCGCTTTTGCATTTACAGGAAGAGACACGCCTTCCGGTAAAGCAATCGTATTTGAATGAACTGTATGATGAAACTCAAATCCTGTTAGATCGACTTCGATATGCTCAGGAATATTTTCTGCGCCGCACACAACATCCATTTCGTGAGCTAACACGTTCAGAACTCCGCCCATCTTCAATCCTGGCGAAGCTTCCTCATGAGTAAATATAACAGGGACGCGAACAGTTACCTTACTATTTTTACCGACACGCATAAAATCGACATGCAAAACCTGGTCCGTTACAGGATGCATTTGCGCCTGCTTTGCGATAAATTTCTGACCTTTTTTCCCAATTCCGTTTATCTCAAAAACTGTCGAAAAGAAATTTGATTTATTTACGTAACGATTCAACAAATCTTTGGATATACAAATAGACTCAGGAGCTGCATTATCTCCATAAACTATACATGGAACCAATCCGTTGCGCCTATCCGCTCTTGCACTTCCTGTTCCAATACCTTCTCTGCTCTTAGCTTCCAAAACAACTGTGACCATTATAAAAACCTCTTTCCAAATATCACAACAAACACCGAATAGCTCCAACCAACAGTGGAACCACCGATATTCTCTTAAATTTCACTGACGCAATATCCCCATCGGACACACTATCAGTTAAAGTCACCTCTGCGATATTCGAATCGTCCAAGCGTTCCAAAGCCTTGTCGGAAAGAACTCCATGAGTCACATACGCAACTACCTTAGCCGCCCCGGCATCGAATAAAGCTCTGCTAGAATGACACAAAGTTTCACCTGAGTCAACGATATCATCGAGTAAGATGCAAGTTTTCTTACGAACATCGCCAAGAACGGACGTCTTGGTTACATGTCCGAACACATTTCGTTTTTTCGAACACACGCAAATTTCCGTTTTTAAGGCAGAAGCAACATTTTGCGCAACTTTCGCTCTTCCGAAATCCGGAGATACTATGCATAAATTTTCATCTTTATATTTTTTATTAATATCCTGAATAAACATCTCGTCTGTCGACAATATTATCGATTTTTTGCGAGTAGAAATTTCATTATGCGGATCTAAAAATATAAAAGTCGAAACATTAAAATTTTCGAGCAACCTTAAAAGAGCAAAACATCCTGTCGATTCATTCTTATTAAGATCATCCTGCCGAGCATATCCCAAATATGAAAAACACAAAATCACGCTGTGCGCATTTCGCAAGGCATCCAAGATAAAAAACAGCTCCATCCAATCTTCATTTGTAAGAACGCTCGCGATAACGACGACATCATCCATGTCTTTCTGAAAAGATACTTTAATTTCGCCGCAACCAAATCGCTGAACTCGAGGCTGGACGAAACAGTAGTCCAATTCTGTAGCGATCTTTTCAGCTAACGACGATGATTTTGATAAACAAGATATTTCCATTTCACAAACAAATTACCGACAGGTTCCGCCCGCAAACTCCACCCGAATATTTATTAGCATAACGAAAACTGAAATATTTTTGCGGATTTTGGAATGTATCGACATTTACCACATCGATATTTTCAAAATGAATTCCTCGATCGATTAATCTACCGATACAATATTTCGGAAGATCGAAATGATACTTTCCTTCGATTTTTTCGAAGCAGTTTTTATCGTTAGGGAAATTATTCAGATAATCGTCGTCTACTTCGTAACTGCCTACATGAATGCACGGACCAATCGCAACAACGACATCGTTTAAATCTGAACCGAGCGATTGCATGCAATCCAAAGTGCTTTCGATAACTCCGCCGACCGCACCTTTCCATCCGGCATGCGCTGCTCCGACTATATTTTTTGTTTTATCGAAAAAAAGCAATGGAGCACAATCTGCTGTTACGACGCCAAGGGCAATTCCTTTAATATTGGTCACCATAGCATCTGCTTCTTGATCCATCTCATCTGAATTTTCTACGATCAGACATTTCGAACTATGAATTTGTTTCAAAGTTACCAAAATATCTGCGCCCAAACTCACTCGTACATCTTCAAGGTTTTTTTGAACTGAACCCAAATCATCGCCAA
>JAFQBQ010000142.1 GCA_017416635.1 Alphaproteobacteria bacterium
AAAACCGTTTTAACTATTCGCTTTATCGCATCTTTCAATTTTTGAGTATCTGAGAATGCCTTTCTGTTAACGATTTCCAGCGACAACCTAATTTCCGCGTCGACAGCCTTTTCTGTTTCTTTCATTTCTTTCGTCTCGGATTCTTCAAACACTCCGATATATTCAATGCTCAGTAACTTAACATCGTTCTTTGAATATTTAATACATAAGCTCACTACCCCATCGGTTGAAAGTTTTTCTCTGGCTTTGTAAATATTTCCATGGAGCGGAATCAGTTTGTTTCCGTCAACAGCTAGCATCTCGGAATGATTTTCTTCAATCACTTTCGCGCCGGCTGCAGAAATGTTAATTACCTCACCGTCATGAGGGATTAATGTACTGGAAATCCCAAATTTTTCAGCAATTTCCGCTTGGCGATACAAATGAATGCGCTCTCCATGAATTGGAATCAAAATTTTTGGACGGACGACCTTATATAAAGTCTCTAACTCTTCCTGACTCGGATGTCCTGAAGCATGAATATCGCCGTCCTCGTTCGTAATAATTTTTACGCCTTTTTCTGTCAGCAAATTTTGAACATCCAACACGGACTTTTCATTGCCCGGAATCGTTTTTGATGAAAATACCAGAACATCACCATTACCCAGTTTTATATTTTTGTGCGTGTCATTCGCAATTTTATTCAAAGACGAACCGCTCTCACCTTGGCTCCCTGTACATACAAGCAAAGCCTCTTTCGGATTTATATCATTTATCGATCTTTCATCTCCGAATGCAGGGACATCTGAAAAATATCCGGAAAGCCTAGCTAACCTCTCTATTTTTTTCAGAGAACGTCCCGCCAAAATTACTTTTCGATTATTGGCTTTCGCCGCATAGTAACAAGACTCCAAACGAGCCAAGTTTGACGCAAAGCAAGTTACTACAATCCGCCGATTTGGATGTTCTTTTACTAACTTAATCAAATTTTCCCGAACTTCTTTTTCGGTAATGTAATGTTCTTTTCTGCAAGCATTCGTCGAATCGCAAATGAGAGCAAGGACGCCTTTATCGCCATATGCTTTCAATGCATCGATATCTGTTTTATCTCCCAAGACAGGATCATTGTCTATTCGCCAATCACCGGAATGAATGATTGTATCCTTTCCAGCTGTTATCGCCAAAGCACTTGATTCTGGAGTTGAATGAGCCATCGACAAAAATTCAAGAGAGAAACTTCCGATTTTTATTTTTTGATTTAATCCTACTTTTATCAACGGAACGCTATTAGCTAAATCGAATTGCATCAATTTATCTTTTATCATTTCTATTGCAAAAGACCGTCCGTAAATTGGGCATTCAATCATCGGCCACAGATAAGGAATCGCTCCAATGTGATCTTCATGCGAATGAGTAATAAACAGGGCTTTTATCTTGCTTTTGTTTTTCACAAGTTCCACTGGAGATGGCACGATCAACTCACGCCCCATTGTTCCGTCGAATCCCATACCCATGTCGACCAAAATCCATTGGTCATTATATATATATGCGTATAAATTCATTCCTATTTCGGTACATCCACCTATAGAAATGAAATTCAATCCAGATAATTTAGTTTTTTTAGTCATAGTTCACCAGTATTGTCTTTTCATTCATAAACATATCTCCACTTGAGATATACAAATTTCGCTTCATCCATATCCTGATTTCCTTTCCTTTTCACTGTTTTCAAATATGATCTGCGCATTGACTT
The DNA here is from genome assembly GCA_017416635.1 of Alphaproteobacteria bacterium. Lineage (GTDB taxonomy): Bacteria > Pseudomonadota > Alphaproteobacteria > UBA3830 > UBA3830 > UBA3830. The sequence goes on from JAFQBQ010000142.1 coordinate 1,733, forward strand.
ATCATGTCTGAAAATACAGAACAATTCACTGCAGACAGATTCACGCTTCTTCCTCCCACAGAAGTCTT
>JAFQBQ010000143.1 GCA_017416635.1 Alphaproteobacteria bacterium
TTCAACAAAAGAACAAGCTATTTCTGCAGCTCAGGCGAAATTTAAAAGAACAGCAAAATCCAACAAAACTTTTCGCTTTTCTATTGCGGGAAGAACCGATCTCTTTGCCGAAAGTCCACTTATCTTACGCGGATTCAATCCGAAGATTCCGACCAGATGGATTATGAATCGAGTCGAACATTCCTTGAGCGCGAACGGGTTTACGACCTCGGTCGATTGTTGTAATGGAGGTGAAAAATGACAGAAAAATACAGCAAAAAATTTGAGAGAGCATTCAGTTATGTGCTGCAAAACGAAGGGGTATACGCAAATGACCATGATGACCTCGGAGGCGAGACAAAATACGGAATAAGCAAGCGTAGTTACCCAAACTTAGACATTAAGCATTTAACCCTTGAGCAAGCCAGAAAAATCTACTTCTGCGATTACTGGTTGAAGAGGAAATTCGAGCAAATTTCTGATGAAAATATCGCAATTCAGCTATTTGATTTGTCCATAAATTTAGGGATTCGCCCCGCAACAATTGTTTTACAGAGAGCTTTACGTTCTGTGGGGATAAATGTGATCGAAGATGGCTTATTCGGTTCTCAAACGCTTTCTGGCCTAAACAATGCTAATCCGAAAATTTTACTGGCTGCAATTAAATCCGAAGCTGCCGGATATTACCGACTTATAGCAGCTAAAAACCCTCAGCAGCAGAAGTTTTTAAATGGCTGGCTGAGTCGTGCATATAGAAAAATTAGTTAAGGAGAAACAGAAATGGATAATCTGAAATCAATCATTGAAAATGAGAAAGTGAAAGGCGCAATAGCTATCGCAGCGGCAGTAATTATGTTCTTTACGCCCTCACTTATCGATGTTGTTATCGAATCATTACTTGCTGCTTTCGGAATTCAGAAATTAGTTCTGAAAAAGAAGGATGAATAAATTATGTTTTAAGTATGATCTGGTAAGCAGTCTGATTTTGCAAAGTTTTGCTGTTTTAAGATTGCTAATTTCCAAAGTGAAGTTGCGTTATGTTTTTAATCACTGGAAACTTATGAGCGTTCTTATCTCAATTTCGTGAATATTTAATTATGCCAAATAACTATCAAAATTATGAACACACTTTTCGGATAGATCCTCATTTGCGAATGTTTATTTCAAAAAACTTTTTCGAATAGCCTGTTGTATTGTGTCAGTTTCTTTAATTGTACCGAGTAAGATTGGGGAATTAGGATCATGCAACTTAAAATTCTCCGCAGCTTTTCGCGGGTTTATGTTAGCATAGCAATATTTACAACCGTTCAAGCAAGAATCATAGCATCCGATGTCCCGACTCTCGATACAGTGACAGCCTTCCCGTGTTCCTTTATGCTTCAGATCGCGAAATTCGATATTATTTGCTTTTCCCAACATCTCCAGAGTCATACAACCTGATCGATGGATTCCGTATTGTGAAAAATCTCCATTTGTACCGCAAGTCTGTATAAAAATTCCAAATTCTGCCGCGATTTTTCCGATGCCTTCTGCAATCTTTTCTTTATCAGCGTCAGTCATTGGAATAATCTCAGGCATATTTATTTTGACTTTGCGATGCATTTCAACGAAACTGAAAATACATCTTTCAATGTGAGACGCAAGTTGTTCAGCTAATTTGCGAAAAGTTTCAAAATGTAATTCGATTGTATACTTTTCAGTTAGCAAAATAGGATCATACCTCCAAACAATTCGCTCACGTCCTACTAGCTTTTGGAGTGCAATAAGCGTTTTAATGCTTTCTTCAATTGACGGAACTCCCGGCTCAACATCTTGCCCGTAAGCTGTGATTGTGTAGTGGAAATGCGTATTAAATTTAGATGTGATTTCGTTTAATCTCGGAAGAATAGGTGCGTAATTTTTGGAACAAAACTCGACACAATCAACTAGCTCTGGTTTTAATTCATATCGGATAACTTTATTCGGGAAAAGCGGATTTCTGGCATAAACAAAGCCTTCTTTGAATCTTTTTAAAAGCCAATCACTATAGTATTGAACTGTATCGGTTCTTGCTCCAGTATTTATAATCATATATTCCTCTTTTTCGCAGATTGTTTTATTTGGCTGTGATAGAAGAAATTTACAACGATAGGAGAATCTGAAAAAGGTCGAATTAATTTGTCGTTATCGACTACATAAAGTAAGTTCTTGTGCTTACAAAATTCTTCTAATTCAACGGAAAGATCAACCCAATAACGGTTTTGATTTTTTCTGTAAATTTCATCATATAAAGGTACGAGTTGAGGATACCTTTTTTCGATATATTCTAAAATTCTGGCTTTATATTCTCCCCTTAAATTTAAATTTTCCAGCCAAATGGCATTACATTGATTCAACACAGCATTCATTATCTCCTGTACATTCGTAATTTTAGGAAATATTGGAGAAATAAAACAAATTGTTCGAATGCTGTTATCGTGAAATACTTTCATCGCGTTCAGCCGACGTTCAATACTTACTGCAGAATCCATATCATTTTTAAAATGTTCATCCAACGTATTGATCGAAAAGGCAATCCTAATATTGGAGAAAGTTTTTATAATGTCAAGGTCTCGCAAGACTAAATCTGATTTTGTAATTATTGTTATTTTGGCTGTTGTTCCCCTCAATTCGGTAAGTAATCGTTGCGTCCTTTTAAATTTTTCTTCAAAAGGATTGTAAGGATCGGTTACCGTTCCAATAACTAATTCATTATCATCGTATTTGCGCGGTGATATTTTCGGCCAATTTTTCACATCAAGATAACTTCCCCATGGTTCATTATGTCTTGAAAAACGATTCATGAAAGAGGCATAACAATATTTACACGCATGAATACAGCCTACATAAGGATTTACGGAATAATCCCCAATTGGAAGATTAGATTTCGACATGATAGTTTTCGATGCAATCTCGCGCACTGACATTGCTTTTTCGTTGAACGTCATAACAGTCCCGTCTGATTAAAACTAGCATTAATCTCACACAATAGACTATTGTTTGTCAATAAAAGGAGCAAAAAGTACAGTTATTTTTTCTCGACATTTTTAGCTAATCGAACCGCTTCTTTTGGATGATCTTTGAAGTATTCTACATTCAGAAATTAGTTCTGAAAAAGAAGGATGAATAAATTTAATTGAGTAGCTCCCAATATTTGTTTGAAACTTCACAATATGATAGAGTATCAGCGCAAATTAGGGAGTTTTTAAAATGAATAAAGCCGAACTAGTAAAAGCTATTTCCGAAAAATCTGACTTAACAGCTAAAAATGCCGAGAAATTTCTGGATTCGTTTGTTGAGATAATAGTCGATACCGTAAAAAAAGGCGAAGAGGTCAATTTAATCAGTTTCGGATCATTCTTTGTAACAGACAGAGAAGAAAGGACTGGCCGTAATTTCAGGACGGGCACGCCCATTCACATTCCTGCATCAAAGGCTGTAAGATTTAAAGCCGGAAAAGGGTTGAGAGACTGTGTAGCTAAGCGTTAAAAAACCAAAGCTCTAACAATTTACGCGCCCCTGCGCCAACGGTTAGGGTGGTCGAAGGTAAGTCTTCTCTCTTTAAGTGTCGTTAAAGACCTCGTTTCTTCCACCACTTGTCGGTTTTAAATTCTTCAGGAAGATCGTTGAGAGAAGTGATTTTTAGTTCATTGTAAATCAAATTAAAATATTCTTCCCTTTTAGATTTAGGAAATTCATGTCCGCAGAATGGGCAGAATCTAATTACAATATAAGAACTCCCTCCGTCGTGTAAAATGACGCCATATTCGTCGTAAACGCGATTATAAAAAAACAAATGATCACAACAATCGAATACACTGTCATGTATTTCGCACTGATGCTCTAAATGATACTTCAAATCGTTACAACAATATTTCATTTTTTTAATGTCCTATTTTGGCACGAGCGTCATTACAACAAGAGCTCCAATTTGTTCGCCAAAAACCGTAGCTAATTTCTGAAATAACTATTAGAAAACAAGGCGAGGAGGGATTCCCCTTCTACTCAAAACTACAGCCTTCGCTTCTTCCACCATTCGTCGGTTTTGAATTCTTCGGGAAGCTCTTTTTTTGGCAAATTTCCATCATCATCCGGTAGATATTCTTTACCTAATTCTTTCAAGATAATATCCCAGCGCTCATCGATTAAGTTCTTTGGTAACTTACTCCCACAAAATGGACAATAATCTATACAGACTCCGTAACGACTACTGCCTTTTTCATATACTGAGTACGAACGCTGGCTCGATTCATACATGACGTATTTGGAACACGCCCATTTCAGATCATCACAACAAAATTTCGTCATCTCTCCATTTTCCTTCCTCTTACCGCTAGTTCTGGATGAAACTTACCATCGCTTGGCTTTATAACCCCTATGTGATTTTCATTTCGATCAAATACCTCGATCTCCCACTTTTCTATTGATTTTTGAGCAAATCTACCTGAGCGAGTGTGCTCTAAAGTAGGTTTATTTCTGCCAGTTACGTGCCTCCATTCTCCAGAACTTTTCATTTGATCCCAGCATCTATTTCTAGCTTCTGCAGTATCAACTACTCTTTGTTGAGCTCTGTTTCCTCGTCCACCTCTCGACAAAATTCTATCTTGTTTAGCCGCGCGCAAAGACGTTTTAGACATTCTCGACACGAAACGACCAGCTTTGCATGTAGCGACATCGACGGCTAAATCCCTGCCGATATTTGAGACGAATTCAAACGCCGAAAGCCCTTCGAAAGCAAAATTGCGAAGGTTATCGATACCTCCCGGCATGACAAACGTCACCACATGCTCATACAACCTCGCAACATTTGCGGATTCTGCAATTTCAAGCCCTCTGTCATAGTACTCAAGCGTCGTTCGGGCGCATTCACGAGCAAATGAAACTTCAGGCGCAGACGCCGGATTGAAATTCCAATTATTCGCGTGCTGAGTACTCACCCACAAGCTGTACTGCGACTCTCGCATGTAACCATAATAAAATGGAAAAGGAGGGCTTTCCCTCCTCAAACACACATTCACTACAGCCCTCGCTTTTTCCACCATTTATCTGTATCGAACTCCTTCCGAATTTTTTTTGGCAAGGATTTGTATTCTGGCTCAAAGTTATATCTAACGTAATCTTCGCCATACTCTTTCATGATAGTATCCTCTGGATCCAAAGGAGGCGGCAACTTCGCCCCGCAAAACGGACAAAATGCAATAGGGATTCCTCCACAACAATCCGGAAACTTCATACTTAACAAGTGATACGTTCTTGTTTGTTCTTCATACCATATTGTTGACAGATACGTCCCATATTTAGGGCTAATTTCCTTCTTTTTGAATTTGTCTATCTCTATCCACATTCTTTTACAGCAAGCTTCTTTTATTTTTAGCATACTTCCTCTCATTCGAATAAAGCATCAGAATGACTTGGCCCCTCGTACATGGTTCCATTCTTAGGTTCAATGGCTCCTTGGTGCCTTGCTCTTCTTCCTGAAACCCTCCAAACTTCAAAGTCATTCTTTTCACGCTCGACCTTTGTATACCAAAGATCAGTACTTTCTTCATAATATGCTTTCTTACCTCCAATTTTATGTCTCGTAGGTATCCATTTGCCGTTTGCAATTTTTCTGTTAAGAAAATTTAACTGATCAGCTGGGGTTGATCGTTCACGCGCAACTCTAACTTCTTGAGCTCTGTTTCCTCTTCCCCCTCTCGACAAAACTCTAGCTTGATTTGCAGATTGCAAAGAAGTTCTAGCCATTCTCGACACGAAACGACCTGCTTTGCATGTAGCGACATCGACGGCTAAATCTCTGCCGATATTTGAGACGAATTCAAACGCCGGAAGCCCTTCGAAAGCAAAATTGCGAAGATTATCAATCCCGCCCGGCACGACAAATGCAACTGCATGTTCATACAACCGCGCGACGTTCGCGGACTCTGCGATTTCAAGTCCTCTATCGTAATATTCAAGTGTCGTTCGAGCGCATTCACGAGCAAACGAAACTTCAGGCGCAGACGCCGGATTGAAATTCCAATTATTGGCGTGCTGAGTACTTGCCCACAAACTGTATTGCGACTCTCGCATGTAGCCTTCAACGGCCTGTTTTATCAGCTCTTCCTTTTTGGTTTGTTCGACTCGCGCGCGCTGCTCTTGCTGGCGCAATTTTCTCATTTCGGTATACCATTTCGGCGCAGCGATGTTATGAACTTCGCCCTCCGGAACCATTATGTCATGCGCGCTGTCTGTGTACGCTCGGTTGTACCAATAACCATTGATGTTCTCTCGACTGAAATGCCAAATTAACGGCGTTTCCTCAAAATTGAAGCTCCGCATCGCCAAACGCTCTATCTCGGAAGTCGGAGTAAAAGTTGTGGTACTGTCGTATCCGTTAAATGGCGAAATTTCCCAGCCTCCTCGATCAGTCGTGCTCAAAAACGTGCTTGAACCATTGGTCTCCATATGATACGTGCGCCCCGAATAATTCACGATGCCGAAATTATACTGTCCCGAAGTTTTTATTTCAAAAGTTTTCTTCGCTTCTTATTCGAATGGAAAAGGAGGGCTTTCCCTCCTCAAACACACATTCACTACAGCCCTCGCTTTTTCCACCATTCATCTGTATCAAACTCTTTCCGAATCTTTTTGGGCAA
>JAFQBQ010000144.1 GCA_017416635.1 Alphaproteobacteria bacterium
TGCCCGTGCGCATCCACCGAAAGATATGTAACACTGTAACCAATGCTTTCCAAATATCTGAAAACACTCAGCACACTTTTGTGTTCTATTTTTGAAGTGATCAAATGGCATTTTGGATTTTTATAAGCCACTCCGAGAATCGCTATATTGTTAGACACTGTTGCAGACGGCGTGAACAAAATCTGGCTCGCGTCACAATGAATTCTTTCTGCTATCGTCTTCGCTGAATCTTCTTCAATTTTCTTCAATTTTTTCGAATAGGTGTTAAAACCCGAAGAATTTCCGAGCATACGAGAAACTTTGAGGAATTCTTTTAAAGCTAATTCATCAGACGGATACGATGCAGCTACATCAAAATAAACCGGATCATCCGCAAAAACACCGGCTCCACCAAACAACAAAACATACAAAAACTTCTTCACGTTACTACCTGCCAATTCAATCTCAATTCGGATTCATTTTTAATGCTTCCAGGAAAGTTCCATGAGGAATCTTGACATTACCGATTTCCTTCATTTTTTTCTTTCCTTCCTTTTGCTTTTCTAATAATTTCCGCTTTCTCGAAATATCTCCGCCGTAGCACTTCGCCGTGACATCCTTACGAAAAGCTGAAATAGTTTCGCGAGCAATTACTTTACTCCCAATCGCTGCTTGTATTGGAATTTTAAACATATGTCTCGGAATTAAATCTTTCAATCTTTCACAAAGCTGACGACCGCGCCGCTCGGCATTATCTTTATGAACTATCATGGACAACGCATCGACAATTTCGCCATTGACCAAAATATTCATCTTTACCATTTCGTTTTCTTGAAATCCATGCAGCTGATAATCAAAACTTGCGTATCCTTTGCTGATAGACTTTAGCCGATCATAAAAATCGTAGACAACTTCGTTCAACGGAAGCAAATATTCCACCAACGCACGCGAACCGACGTAGGTTAAATTACTCTGGACTCCCCTCTTCTCTTCGCAAAGTTTCAGAATATTTCCCAAATAATCATCAGGAACAATAATTTTCGCAAGAATCCACGGCTCTTCAATTTTCGCAATTCCCGACGGATCAGGCATATCCGAAGGATTATGCAAGTCAAGAACTCTCGCGTCAGTCATATAAATTTTATAAACGACGCTCGGAGCTGTAGTTACCAAATCAAGATTATATTCACGTTCTAATCTCTCTTCGATAACTTCCAAATGAAGCATTCCTAAAAATCCGCATCTGAAACCGAATCCTAAAGCTTGAGAAGTTTCTGGTTCAAAAGTAAAGCTTGCATCATTCAGATGCAGCTTAATCAGACTTTCTTTTAATTTTTCATAATCTACGGTATCGACAGGGAAAATACTGCAAAACACAACCGGTACGCTCGGCTTAAATCCAGGAAGAGGCTCTGACGTCGGTCTTTTTTCTTCCGTAATCGTATCTCCAACACGTGCATCCCCGACACTTTTTATCCCTGCAATAATATAACCAATTTCGCCAGGACGCAGTTCTGAAACTTCCTGAGGTTTCGGAGTGAAAACGCCGACTTTTTCCACAGGATAAACCATTTTCGCGCCCATCAACTGAATTTTCATTCCTGAACGCAAAATTCCATCTTTTACGCGAACTAAAGTAACGACACCCATGTACGGATCATACCAGCTATCAACCAACAAAGCTTTCAACGGGGCTTTTTCATCTCCCTGAGGCGCAGGAATCTTTTTTGTTATCGCTTCAAGAACATCTTCGATTCCCACCCCCTGCTTCGCGGAAATTTCTACCGCGTCGGAACAATCCAACCCTATAACGTCCTCGACCTGCTGCTTCACTTTTGGAACATCCGCAGCCGGCAAGTCAATCTTATTCAAAACTACAACAATTTCATGATCATGCTCGAGAGCTTGATAAACGTTCGCGAGAGTTTGCGCTTCAACTCCCTGAGTAGAGTCCACGACAAGAACAGAACCTTCGCAAGCCGACAGCGACCGACTCACTTCATACGAAAAGTCGACGTGTCCGGGAGTATCCATTAAGTTAAGCTGATAAGTGTTCCCATCTTTTGCTTTGTAATTTAAACGAACCGTCTGAGCTTTGATGGTAATGCCTCGCTCTCTTTCGATATCCATCGAATCTAACATTTGGTCGCGGAATTCTCTCGCATTTACCGCGCCGCAAAATTGCATCAACCTATCGGCTAATGTAGATTTCCCGTGATCGATATGAGCAACGATTGCAAAATTTCTTATCCGATTCATCACCCTCTTAACTCGCCGCCAAACTCACCAACGTATTTTATAA
>JAFQBQ010000145.1 GCA_017416635.1 Alphaproteobacteria bacterium
ATAGTATTTCTGAGGAAGATTGTTTGAATTTTCTAAATATGTATTCGAGCCAAGTGCGATACTACGTTGGGCAGCATGTGCGCTTAAAAGTCGTTCCTGAAATAATATTTCGTATCGATGAGTCGTTTAAATATGCTGAAAGAATCGAGACTATTCTAAAGGGAATACATAAATCCGAACTTTCGGAAGTGTGAATTGCTATAATAAAAGCCATTGAGCGAGAATGTTATGGCATTTTTTCGTTTCACGTTAATTTACTTTAGCAATTTTTGGATTTCCGCTTTAGTGGGGTTTAATTTTCCGTTTTCACGACCGAGCTTAACTTCTTTGCTTAACAATAATTGAGTGATTTCTTTTGATTTAAGAAAAACAGCCCAGTATAGCGGTGTTCGTCCTTTATGATCTATATGATTAATATCTGCGCCTGAATTTATTAACAATATTGCGGCAGGCAAAGCTCTACGTTTTAATGCTAGTAACAACGGAGTTTCGCCATTTTTAAGTTCGTCATCCAAGTTTATTTCTTTTTGAACGAAATAATTTATAACTTGAAGCGCATTTTTCATTGCTGCCCAATGTAATGGAGTTCCGCCGTAGCCATCGGAAATATCCAACCAACCATCATTCTTTTCTAACAGTTTTACTATATCTATGTTATCCAGCCCCGCTGCATAATGCATCGGAGTTCTTCCGGATTCATCAGTAGCGTTTACCTCTGCGCCTAGAGCCAGAAGTCTTTCGGTTTTGACTAATAATTTAGTTTTCACAGCATCAAATAGCAAATTATTTAGACGCTGTACGCCTCCGAATAATTGCTCTTGATCCTCAATATCAGAATCAAACAGCACTACACTTAGCTGATTCAGGTCTTCAGTATAGATTATCGAAGACTCTTTTTTCATTGCGTTTAAACTGAAAACGTTTAACATAAGCAATCCGCTCGCTAACCACTTCGTTTTTCGCATAACTTTTCTCTTGTTGCCTCTTTCTCTTTAACAATGAATGATGGTTCAAATGCTAATTAAAATTTATAAAGGAGTCAATCATAAAAATGAAAAAGGCTCAATTTTGAGTATAATTAATCAGTTTAGATAAAAATATTCGGATTATGTTTCAAGAATTTACTGTTTGTAAATATTCCTGCGATACAGTTTGTATTGTTGAAAGTAGTAGATATACAAAGTAGGTGGTGGAATGATGCAAGTATTAGGTAAGGTGAAGTGGTACAATCAATACAAAGGATATGGATTTGTGTCCATTGAAGGTATTGATGAAGACGTCTTTTTGCACTTTTCTGTGTTGGAACAATCAAAAATAAAAAGTTTAGGAAAAGACGATGTTATCCAATGCTCAATTCAAAAATTGGACAAGGGATATCAAATAATGCGAGTCGATAATATTGTCAGTTCAAAAAAATATGAGGTAGGGCGCTCAGAGCCGACGCGAGAAATTGCAGTTGTGAAATGGTTTAATCCGTTAAAAGGATTCGGATTTGCTCAGCTATCTACAGGGGAAGATGTTTTCATTCATGTAAGCTTATTAAATCATTTAAACTTACACGATTTGCCTCCAAACACTCGTGTCCGACTTATAGTTCGCAGCACTAACTTAGGTTTGGAAGCCTTAGATTTAGAAGTTCTTCCGAATGAAGTTTAAGATACTCGTTGCTGAGGTAAGGAATGCTGCGCTTCATTTTTTGAGGTAGTGTGTGAAAAAAAGCGAAACGCTATGATTTTAAGAGGTGATACGATACAATAACTCTCTTTAACTCGGTTTGAAAAGAGGAGTAATTCCGTCGTTTCTTGCGATGGTGAATAATCCTTTGGTCTACTTAA
>JAFQBQ010000146.1 GCA_017416635.1 Alphaproteobacteria bacterium
GTATCCCTCATAACCTCAAAATGCAACTGAGGTTCCGTAACATCTCCTGTTTTTCCTACAGAGCCCAAACTCTGACCAGCTTTCAACTTTGCTCCTTGCTTCGTCGAAATATTCTGCAAATTTGCATATGAAGAAATTGCTCCGTCTTTGTGCTTTACAACAACAACATTTCCAAAGGAATCATCCAAACCATTTCCTGCATATATAACTTCGCCGTCAGCGACTGACTTTACCGGAGTTCCCAGCGGAGCTTTTATATTAATACCGTCATTTGGAATTCCGTCTAGATCTGATTTAAATTTTGAAATGACTTTTCCTTCGACCGGACGAACTTTACCCGTCGAAGTTGCTGTCGTTGAACTTTTTACTTGCGAAGCTGTATCAGCAGCTTTTATCTCTCCACCTTTTGCAGTTTGCGTAACTTTCGGAGACATCAATGAGTTTTCTTGTTCATTAAAACTTTGTCCTGTCGAGGCCGCTACAGCCTTATTCGAATCTTCTTCCTTTTTCTTCGACTGATTCTGCGTATTTTGCATCATCCTATTGAATTTTTCATCCAATTCATCTGGAGCGTCGGCTTTTTGTGCCACTTCATTTTTCGCGAGTTCTTCCTGAACTACAACTGGAGAATACAACACTTTTTCATTTTCAGGTTCGATATTAACCGGAGGTAATTTCAAAACTTGACCTTCATGAACCTTATACGGAGCGGAAATATTGTTGGACGCAGCTAATTTCATCGGATCCAAATTAAATCTATTCGCAATATCGAACAAAGTCTCGTCTCGCTGAACAGTATAAGTATTCACAGATTCCGCGGTTGCATATCCGCCGATATCTTCATCTAACTTCAACTCCAAAGGAGAAAGCGCCGTCCGCTGACACGCAGCCAGGACAGAAAGCACTACTAAATTTAAAAATATATCCTTACGCATTTGTCTCAAACAACTCCTTTAATGCTGGTAAACATTCATTATATTCGTGGCGACTCTGCAAAGGAGTAATCGTAATGTACTTGCCATTTTCTAACAGATACACATCGGATTCTTCATTTTCTTTTTTCTTTTTTGCTTCGTACGTCGCCCTTAACCAATAATACGGATGGTCGACTGGATCCTTTTTTTCGAAAACATGCCAATCTATATCCAAATGACTTTGTCTTGCCGCCCTGATTCCTTTTACTTGCTCCAGCGGAACATCAGGAAAATTCACATTCATGCAAACATTTTCTGGCCAATCGAAAGACAAGAGCTTTTTAACGATTCCAAGAAGGAAGTAATCAATGACCGGAAATTTTTGCGGTGCGGTATCTCCGGTAAAATCCTGACTTACGGCAATTGACTTTATATTTTGCGAACCTGCAGCAAAAGTCGCCCCGACTGTACCGGATAATCCGATAAAATCTCCGATATTCGATCCGTGATTAATTCCTGATAAAATCAAATCAGGTTTTTTATCCTTCAAAATCTGTCCCAAAGCCAAAAACACGCAGTCTGCAGGAGTTCCTGACACTGCGAACTTTCTCGGAGAAATTTCTTTTACTCTCAATATATCATCGAAGGTTACAGAAAACCCTTTTCCGCTCTGTCCTACCTCGGGAGCGACCACCCAAACATCTGGAGTTATCGAATTCGCGATTTTTTCCAGAGCTTTTATCCCGCTTGCGTGGACACTATCATCGTTTGTGATCAGAATCCTCATCTTCGATAAGTTCGATAAATTAGAATTAGCCATGCGATTTTATCTCCTCAATTCCTCCCATATAAGGCACCAATGCCTTTGGAATTTTAATACTGCCATCTTCTTGCTGATAATTCTCAAGAATCGCGACGATCGTTCGCCCAATTGCCAATCCCGAACCGTTCAGCGTAGAAACATACCCTTTTGAATCTTTTCCTTTATAACGCGCCCCCATTCTGCGAGCCTGGAATTGTCCGCAAAGAGAGCAACTCGAAATTTCTCTGTATGTATCTTCACCAGGAAGCCAAACTTCCAAGTCATAGGTTTTTCGCGCAGAAAATCCCATATCGCCCGTCGATAATAACATCACTCTGTACGGAAGTTCTAATTTTTGCAAAATCGTTTCAGCAACATCGGTCATTCTTTCGAGTTCGACTTCCCCTTGATCAGGATGAACAATACTCACCAATTCCACCTTACTAAACTGATGATTTCTTATCATGCCTCGAGTATCTCTTCCCGCAGATCCCGCTTCTGATCGAAAACACGCCGAATATGCTGTAACCCGCATCGGCAATTTTTCAACGGGAACAACTTCCTCTCGAACCAAATTTGTAAGCGGAACTTCAGCTGTCGGAATTAACCATTTATTATCCGTTGTGCAGAATGAATCTTCTTTAAATTTCGGCAATTGACCTGTTCCGAACATAGATTCAGGCTTAACTAAAAACGGAACACTTATTTCTTCGTATCCGAACTCTCGATGACTATCCAACATAAAATCTTTGAGAGCGCGCTCCATTCTAGCGATAGCTCCCTTCAAAATCGTAAAACGACTTCCTGAAATCTTTGCTGCTGCCGCAAAATCAATCAATCCCAAATTTTCACCTAATTCGTAATGACGCTTAGGCTGAAACGAAAAAACACGAGGCTCCCCTACTCTACGAATGCAAACGTTTGCAGTCTCATCCTTTCCTACGGGAACATCTGCCAATGGAATATTCGGAAGAGTAGACAAAATATCATTTAGTTGTGCATCTAATTTGGACGCGGTTTCTTCCGATTGCGAAATACTCAACTTAATATCCGAAGATTCTTTTTCTAATTCCGAAGTATCTTGCTGTTTTTGTTTCGCAGATGCGATCAATGATGCGATTTCGTTTCGTCTGGACTGCATCTGCTGTAATTTTGAAGTAACAGCTCTTTTTTCTTGATCAATTTTTAAAATCTCATCTGCTTTTGGGCTTAAATTTCTATTGCACAAAGCCGTATCAAAAAGCCCTGGATTTTCACTAATCCATTTTATGTCATGCATAGCTATACCTTAAACACATCATCCGCTTAGATTATCACATTTTCGAGGGTAAGTACAAATTATTAATAAAACGTTAATGCAGATTAAGCTAAATAATCTGGCCCAACATCTTGAAACGGAGAAACGATCAACTGAACGGCCTCTTCTTCATCATTGCAAGCATTCAGCACTCCATAATTAAAGAACCATCCCGCGCCCGCACACGCATCGATAATGCTCGGATAATCCAACATCTCGTTTTCCCGATCCACAACTGTTTCAAACTTTAAACTGCCAGCAACCTCTGTGGGCAAAGAAGACACCGCACTCTTTTTATTAACAAAGAACTTCCACAAGAACAGCACCGCCGCAATCCCGCATAAAAATACAACCATCGCAACAACACCTCGCCTACACTTCTACTGTACTCCTACAAAATTCACAAATCAAGATTTATGTCGAAAAAGCTCGATATAAATCGCAAAAAATGGTACAGTTTATCTATAAGGTAGAGAGGTTGGCATGAATTTTGATAGTATGCTGTGGGGAGTTCCGTTTTTCGGCATAATTCTTTCCATGTCTTTTCTTCCTTTGATTTTCCCTAAATTTTGGGAGAAATACTCCGGATATGTCCCATTGGGTTGGACATTGCTGTATCTGGCAGCGATCGGATTTTCTTTCGGAATTGCCGAAGTCGGAAAGGCTTTCGCAAAACCTCTCATAGATGACTACGTATCATTCATAGTTCAAATCGCGACATTATATATAGTGGCAGGTGGCATTTACATAGATTTTCCTTCAGGAAAAGGACCTGCGTTCAATACGATTTTTTTGTTTTTTGGAGCTATCCTTGCTGGATGGATTGGAACAACAGGCGCGTCGATGTTGCTTATTAGACCATTCCTCCGTGTAAACACAAAGCGTCAGCACAAAGTTCATTTAATGATATTTTTCATTTTGTTAGTTGCTAACATCGGAGGCGCCGCGACTCCATTAGGTGATCCGCCTTTGTTCATCGGATTTCTTAAAGGAATCGATTTCTTCTGGTTCATAAGACATTTGTATCCGATTTTGTTCGGAACAATCGCAACTTTGTGTGCGATGTTTTACGCAATCGACACATATTTGTTTAAAAAAGAAACCGGACATTTCGATATATCTCAGGACGATGCTTCTTTTTCCATAAAAGGAATAAAGAATTTATTGCTGCTCATGTTGATACTGCTAGTAGTTATATTATGCCAGTTCCCAGAGAGATTTTCTTTATTTGGCGATGAATACCTATACTCGTCACTTATTAGGAACTGTCTTTTAATCGGAATCGCAGCATGTTCGATAAAAATTACTCACAAAAACATACGTGAAGCAAATGGATTTACATTGGCTCCAATAAGAGAAGTTGCTGAGTTTTTTATCGCTATGTTTGTTACAGTGTCACCACTTCTTGTAATTTTAGCTCAAGGAAAAGACGGCGCATTCGCTCCGATTTTTGAATGGATTGCTCCGAACGGCACATATTCTCTTATAAAATGTTTCTGGGCAAGCGGATTACTTTCATCATTCTTAGATAACGCTCCAACGTTCTAGGTATTCTTCCATTTAACTTCCTGAAATGCTCAAGAATTAATGACCGTAAAATCTGCGATCTTATCCACTTTCTCCATTTCGACGGTTTTCATGGGCGCATTAACATATATCGGAAACGCACCAAACTTAATGATTCGCTCGATTTCGGAATCTTATGGAATAAAGGTTCCTTCATTCTTGGGGTATATAAAGTGGTCTGCAGGAATTTTGATTCCGATATTTATAATCATCTCTGTGGTGCTTTAAAATGATTGAACACATTCCTGTAATGCTCAATGAAGTTCTGCAATTTTTAGATCCGCAGGATAATAAAGTGTATTTTGATGGAACTTTTGGTGGCGGCGGATATACTCAAGCAATTTTAAACAAATCCGATTGCTCCGTTGTCGCATGCGATAGAGATGAACATGTTTTCCAATACGCAGATGAAATAAAGCAAAAATATGGAGATAAATTTCATTTTTCGCATTCTAAGTTCAGCGAAATAAAAAAAGTCATCAACAAATTTTCATATTCATCGGTCGATGGAATTGTTCTTGATTTAGGAGTTTCAAATTTTCAGTTAGCAGACGCATCCAGAGGATTTTCTTTCAAATCCGCCGGAAATATCGATATGAGCATGGGACTATGTCACGAAAATGCTTTTGATTTAATCCGCAGATGCACAGAAGAACAACTCGCGAATATAATATATGAATTCGGCGAAGAAAGATTTTCCAGAAGAATTGCGAAAAGAATCAAAGAAAATTTAAAGCAACTGAAAACCACCGAGGATTTAGCAAACGTCATTCGAGCTTGTGTAAGAAAGCAAGGAAAAATTGATCCAGCGACTAAAACTTTTCAGGCGTTACGAATTTATGTAAATAATGAATTGGACGAACTTCGCGCCGTGTTACAAGAGGCCGCGGATTTACTTAATCCCGGTGGAAGAATCGTTGTTGTGAGCTTTC
Source organism: Alphaproteobacteria bacterium (assembly GCA_017416635.1). GTDB lineage: Bacteria > Pseudomonadota > Alphaproteobacteria > UBA3830 > UBA3830 > UBA3830. Next base: position 5,512 of record JAFQBQ010000146.1, read on the forward strand.
ATTCTTTAGAAGACCGTATTGTTAAATTATTTTTCAGAGAAATTTCTGACACGAATCCAAAATTTAAGATAGTTACAAAAAAACCGATAGTTCCAACTGAAAACGAAGTCGCGATCAATCCAAAGTCTCGCTCCGCAAAATTGCGCTGTTTAGAAAATGAAGCGTAACTTCGTAGTTACAAGGAATAGAGAGAAGCCTCACTCCGATTTTAACGTTCATAAAGATTGCATTGTCATTTCATCCCGCTCGATGAAAAGGGATTAGCTCCCTTTGATTTGTTGAATATCAATAGCCAATCCTGTTTTTTCGTCCACAGTAACCAATGTAGCGAAAAATGTTCCAGGGCCTTGGGTCGGCATTAATCGAGAAAATGAAAATCCGCTCACAAAGCGCTCAACACAAATTTCTTTTTGCATTCCTATAACCGAATTATAGTCACCGATCATTCCCAAGTCGGTTTGGTACGCCGTTCCGTGTTCCAAAATATAATAATCTGAGGTAGGAATATGAGTGTGGGTTCCGACAACAACCGAAACACGCCCGTCCAAGAAAAATCCCATAGCCTTTTTTTCGGAAGTAGTTTCTGCATGAAAATCTACAACTATCGCGGCAACATTTTGCCCCAACTGATAATTTTTTAATATTCTGTCTGCGCATCTAAACGGATTATCCCCTGGAAACGGCATATCTTTCTGCCCCAGCAAATGGATCACCAAAACAGATTGTCCATTTTTAGCTGTAACGCAAGTAAATCCCTTACCAGGAATTTTGTCCGATGTATTTTCAGGTTTAAGTATTCTATTATCAGACACCAACATCGGAAAAATTTCTTTTTTATCCGTGATATGATTTCCTCCGGTTAACACATCCACGCCCATATCGAACAGTCTTGAAGCAAAAGTTGGAGTAATTCCGAATCCATGAGCGACATTATCTACATTCGCGACAATCAAATCCACGTCATTGCGATAAATCGAAATGTATTTTTCTAAAACATCTCTTCCCGGCTGCCCGACAATATCTCCACACAACAATATACGCATTATTTGCTCCAATAAATTTCTAAAGAACGGATCATCACGAGTTTTTACTATACAACGAATATCGACTCATTCAAAGTTGGACAAGATCACGACATGCATTGTATTTCCCACACTTAATTTATTCGTTGTCCCGACGCAATTTATTAAATTGATATTCATTAAATCAGCTCCTGATTTTTAGTTGCACTTTTTCAGTTTATCAATTATCTTCTTAGCGTTTTCTGAAAACAGCATACATGCCATTTCCAGTTCATCTTTCTTGTCGGAGTAACCCTTGTACGCTAACATTTCAACTACGCAATTTTCAACAATTTTGTTGCATTCTTCCAATTTTTCAATTGCTTTATTTTTATTGTATTCAGCAAGTTCCTGATTTTCTTGTTGAGTCGAAGGCCA
>JAFQBQ010000147.1 GCA_017416635.1 Alphaproteobacteria bacterium
ATTCCGAGAGACGCCGCCTGTTTTTCTTTTTTCGACACATAAATTCCGCTTGCAGGATCATCGCTGGCATTTATTAAAGCAAGACAAGGAAAAATTCCTTGCTCTTTTAAATTCTCTACACGTGCCTTAATCGTTTTACAAAATTCTTCCGCGATTTTTTTCCCGTTAATTATTTCTATCGTATTTTCCATTTTTATTTGATACACTCAATCGGCGCGATGATATCAAACAATGAATAACTTTTAAACAGTGGAGATAGAAAATGGCTGAAGCAGATAAGGTCGAAACAAAAAGAGTAATTTCAAGTGATCTGGAAAAAATTTTGTATGAACCTATTCCTGTTTTAGATCACGGATTCATTCGCGTAATAGATTATATGGGGAATGATTCTGCGATTGTTCAAGCTGCTCGAGTTTCCTACGGCGCTGGAACAAAACAAGTTAATGAAGATCGAGGATTGATCAATTATTTGATGAGGCACGGTCACACTACTCCGTTTGAAATGTGTGAAATAAAATTGCATGTAAAACTTCCGATATTTGTCATGCGGCATTGGGTTCGCCATCGCACCGCAAACATAAACGAATATTCTGCTAGATATTCCGTTTTGAGCAATGAATTTTATATTCCGGAATTATCTAAAATCGCGGAACAATCTAAAACAAATAAGCAAGGTCGAGCTGATGATTCAATGAGCGATGAAAAAAAGCAGGAAATCGCGAAAATTTTGGATGAATTTTCTAAGGCAGCATATGAAAAATATTCATATATGTTGGAAGATCTAGGACTGACTCGAGAATTAGCCCGTACCATTCTTCCCGTTAATGTTTATACAGAAATGTATTGGAAAATCGATTTGCACAATCTTTTGCATTTTTTGCGGCTTCGGGCAGATTCGCACGCGCAGTATGAAATTCAATGTTACGCGAGTAAAATTCTTGAGTTGGTGAAATGCTGGGTTCCGTTTACTTATGACGCTTTCATGAATTATCGAAAAAATGCGGTAAATGTTTCGCAAAAATATGTAGAACTTAACAAGCGCATAATAAAAGGTGAGAAAATCTCACAAGAAAACAGCGGGTTAAGCAAGGGCGAATGGCGCGAATTTGTCGAGGCGTTCAATTTGCAAGATATAATTTAGACTTACTAAAAAATTTAAACTTATTGTTAATATAAAATTAACATTTCGCCTTTACAACCATTCCGTTAAGTAAAAAGGTTGAAGAAATGTTGGAAGCGAGAGAATAATAAAGACCGGGCATAGGGACGGGCAACAGAAATGGAGATGCAAAGATTGTGGGAAATCTCAGGGAGAGGTGGATCGTCGGGAAAAGTATACTGAAAAAGAAAGACAAACTGCAATCGATTTATATCTTGAGGGATGTGGATTTAGGAGAATCGCTCGCATTTTAAGCGGAATATTTAATCGGCATGTTTGTTATCAGACAGTTATTCAGTGGATAAAAAAAGAAGCAAAAAGGATCGAGAATTTAGAGCCCAAAAAAGAAGAAAACATTCAAATTTTAGAGATGGACGAACTTTATACTTACATTAAAAAAAATCAAATAAAATCCGAGTTTGGACTGCTGTCGATAGGA
>JAFQBQ010000148.1 GCA_017416635.1 Alphaproteobacteria bacterium
ACCAAAGAAAGAAGCAATATTGCTTACAAAAACAGGCTTTTTCGAAGATGCGTATGTTCGCTCCGACTGCATAATCGGAAAATCAAAAAATGAAATTATTTTGGATGAATCAATTCATGATTCTGCCGTTGCTGCAGAAGGTAATTTAAAAGATTGGAATGATTTTATCGCAAGATATTGTATTGGAAATTCCAGATTGATTTTTGCAATCAGTTCTGCTTTTGCCAGTCTTTTACTGAATCCGTGCGATATTTCGAATTTCGGTTTTCATTTTGTCGGAAATAGCTCATCGGGAAAAACAACTTGCTTAAATGTTGCAGCTTCGGTTTTCGGATCACCTGAATATGTAGTTACTTGGAAAGCCACAGACAACGCCCTTGAAAACGTTGCTTTTAAACACGATGATGCTCTGCTGATTCTTGATGAATTATCTGAGATAGCCCCATCTAAAGCAGGAGAAGTCGCCTATATGCTTGCTAACGGTCAAGGGAAAAAGCGTCTTGATAAAAACTGCAACGCTCGCGAAACATGAGCATGGCGATTGATTTTTCTTTCAAGCGGAGAAGTCGATCTTGCTTCGCATATGGCTGAGGAAAGTAAAACATCAAAGGCGGGGCAAAAGATCCGTTTACTGAATATTCCAGCAAAAGCCAATAATAAAAGTTTCGGCATTTTTGAGGATTTGCATGATTTTAAGGATGGTTCGGAATTTTCGAATTATCTTCGAGCGTGCACAGCCAAATATTACGGATCTCCAGCAATCGCTTTCACGGAAAAAATCCTACAAGAGAAAGAACATCTTTTAGATTTGTATCAAGAAGAATTTCAAAAGCTCAAAATAAAATATCTGCCGAAAAAGTCTGAAGGTCAGGATATGAGAGCGTTCGAAAAATTTATGTTTGTCGGATTTGCGGGAGAGCTAGCCATTAAGTACGGTATTATTTGCTGGAAACCCAACACCGCTTGCCAAGCTGCTGTCGCTTGTTTCAATTCTTGGCTTGAGGATAAAGAAGGCGTTGGAGACGATGAAAATCGCCAAATTTTAGAGCATGTGAAATCATTTTTTGAACTTCATGCTCACAGCCGTTTTTTCGATTTAGATGGCTTTAGCGATCAGAAAATTAGCAATATGGCAGGCTACAAATCTGTTTACAAAGATGCTGTAACTTTTTTCGTATCGCCATCGGTGTTTCAGAATGAAATCTGCAAAGGATTTAATCGAAAAGCAGTAATCGCCCTGCTAATCGAAAAAGGATTTCTGATGAAGAGTAACAGCGGAGATTGCTATCAGCAAAAGTGGACTCCGTACGGAAATAAAAAAGTTTACGTAATTTCAGGAAAAATTTTGTTATGAGGAGAGAAAATATGATCGATTTAGATAAATTGGCTGAAGATTGGCCGTCACCATTTGTAGCACGTTGCAAAATATCAGAATTCACACATGGATTGTACAAACAAAGCAGCATGAATACTCTCGATGCTCGTGGAGACGGTTTAAAACGGCGCATTATTTTAGGAAACAAAATAGCTTACTTAAAAACAGACATAATTGACTGGCTAAAAAGAAGGAAAAGAAATGATTGAAGTTTTTGATGAATTAAAAGGATATTGTCCTAGCGGTTTTGTAACTCGCAAGGAACTGCAGAAATTAACTGGCGGTTTGATTAGCTCTCGAACTATCGCAAATTTGGATAGTTCTGGAGTGGGCATCAAGAATAGAACTGTAATAGGTTCTAAAGTTGTTTACAAAATTGATGACGTCATAGAATGGCTACAAGCCAATACTAAGCTGATTAATTTCGATAAAGAAGAAGAAAAATGAAGAAGTTAGTTTTATCAATTATCACAGTATTTCCAATGCTTACATGTAATTACATTGAGTTACGAAACGTTTCTTTTGAAAGAGATATATCATCCATCAGAGCCTCTGTGTAACAGGGGCTTTAAGCCGTTTTTAGTACAAACATAGTACAAATTCTTTTTGGGTCTTGTTTTTGAGTTATATCAGCATAATTTTTTTGCGATTTTTTTAGCGGAATTTAGGTGTATATATCAATCCACAAATTGTTTTCATAGCCTGCAAACGTAAATCTAGTACAAATTTAGTACATAAATGGCGATATATCGAGTTTTTAGTGGCTTCAAAAGATTCAATCTTTCCTAAAATTTGAGATGGTGCCGGGCGACGGACTCGAACCATCGACCCACTGATTACAAATCAGTTGCTCTACCAGCTGAGCTAGCCCGGCAACGGGCGAATGATATCAAACGACTTTAGATAAGTCCACAAAAAACTGATAAATAAAATACGTGAATCAAAACTTGGATTTTATCACTTTTTCCCACATCGCTTCGTTCAATTGTTGCAGAAAAGCAGCATGTTCTGATAATTCTTCGGCAGAAGGCGGAAATGATCGTATTTCTCGATATATTCTCTCCTTTTTGTGTCGAACGGCAACATTTTCAGTTTTCGATTCGTCGAAAACCAATCCTGCCTGCTTGCCTCCCAACAAATTAATATAGACTTCTGCCAACAAATAGCAGTCAACCAATGCTCCATGAACTTCTCGAATAGATGTATCCACACCAAATCGCCGACATAATGCATCTAGGCTGGAGGCCGCTCCCGGAAATTTTTGTCGAGCGATTATAAGCGTGTCTACCGCATTCTCTAGTTTGAATAAGGGCTTATCGATTCGTTGCAATTCACTGTTCAAAAAATCGATATCGAATTTTGCATTGTGAATTACCAACGGAGAATCCTGCACAAAATTCAAAAAATCGTCAACAATATCTTTAAATTTAGGTTTATCTAACAAAAATTCATCCGTAATTCCGGTAATGCGAACGGATTCTTCACTCATTTTGCGCTCAGGGTTTATGTAAACGTGATATTCGTTCTCGGTTCGGACATGATTAATCAATTCTACGCATGCAATATCTACGATACGATCGCCATTTGCAAAATCTAGCCCTGTAGTTTCAGTATCTAAAACAATTTCTCTAAGATTTTTCAAAAATTTCATAATTTGTAAACTTTTTAATGCCACCATGATTATAGCGATTTTTGGAGGATATTTAAGTGACGGAATCTGCAAAAATTCTGGTATTTGATGAGGAAAAAGATACACAGGATCTTTTTTGTCAGATATTCAGACATCAGATTGACGAAAATATCTATTCTTTTTCGTTTGCGTTTACGTTTGATGAAGTTCATAAGCAGTTGGATTCTAATTCTTTCGATATGTTTATCACCGATCTTCATATCGCAGGGGGAGACATAGTCTCACTTATTAGCCAATTGCGAGAAAAATGTCCTTATTTAAGAACAATTGTAACTTCTGCGTATGGTGATATAGGAACGTTGAGAACAGTGATGCGAAGCGGTTCGCACGATTTCGTTATTAAGCCGTTGGACGCAAAAGATTTAATGCAAACCGTTGCGAATACTTTCAAGGTCGTTCAGGAGTTGAAGCGAGCAAAAAGAACCGAGCAAAAATTGACAGCAATTTCAGATGAACTCAGTCTTTCTGCACAGCTTCAGAAAAGTATTCTGCCCGGAAATTCTCTTAGAGAAAGTGATTTAGAACTTTGGGCCGATACTCTGCCTGCTGCAGAGGTCGGGGGAGATTTTTATGATTTTTTCAAACTGGATGATGACCGAATTGGCGTAGTTATGGCAGACGTTTCAGGAAAAAATGTAACGGCGGCAATGTTCGCGATTATCGCAAAAACATTGATAAAAACTTTTTCAAAAGTTTATAAGTCTCCGGCAGAGTGCTTTTACAACGTTAATCATTCATTATGCGAAGAAAATGTTACGACTCGATTTGTGACAGCTATGTACGGAACATTTAATCTTAAAACTTTGGAATTTGTTTACACAAATGCTGGACATTTGCCGATTGTCTCAGCCCGTCCAAATGAAGAGCCAAAACTTCTCGATTGCGATACGGGAATAGCACTTGGCATTATGGATGGAATGGATTTTGTAGACAATGTCCATAAGTTGGTACCGGGAGAGTTAATTATGTTGTACACAGATGGAGTAAACGAAGCTACTGATATTCACGAAGAGGAATTTGAGTTTGATCGTTTCCTTAAGGTATTTAAGGAGCATCCGGTTACAACGCCGAAGCTGATAACTAATGCAGTGATTGCTGCAATAAAAGAGTTTACAGCGGGCGCACCGCAGTCGGATGATATTACGACGTTGTGTCTTAAGTATAGACCGAGGATAGTGCAAAATGTTAATTAAAGTTAAAAATAACATCGATGAAATTGCTACGATCTGTGATGAAGTGAAGAAGTTTTGTGCAGAAAATAATATCAGCGAGCAAAAAGCTTATGATATCGCGGTGATTATAGATGAGTTGGCAACTAACATTATCAGTTATGCTTACGACGATGCTCAAGAACATACTTTTTCCATCACTCTTGAAAAAGATTCAAAGCAAGTACGAATACATCTGGTCGACGACGGAGTGGAATTTAACCCTCTGCAAAATGGAACCCCAGATCTGGAGTCATCTTTGGATGATCGAAAAATCGGTGGGTTAGGTATTTTCTTGGTACAGCAGTTGTCAGAAAAAGTAAATTATGCTCGGGAAGAGGATCAAAATAAACTGGACGTGCTAGTCAATGTAAGTGAACAACAAGAGCAAGATCAGGCGCCAGAGTCAGAGCAAAAAGATCAGGGGGCAGAACCTAAACCGGAGCAAAATAAAGATAATAAAAAAGATGAAAAAGGAGAATAGATATGGAAGTAAAAGCTGTAACAGAAGGTGATATTTTAATAGTAACTCCTGTAGGACGAGTGGATACATCCACGGCAAAGAGTTTCGAAGAAGAAGTTATGAAGGCTTTAGCGCAGGCATCTAAGGTCGCAATTTCTTTTTCTGAGATCAATTATATTTCCAGTGCCGGGTTGAGGGTAATACTTATGGCAGGTAAAAAAGTTGCGTCGACTCAAGGGAAAATGGCTTTAATAAATATGCCGGAGAAGATTTTTGCTGTTTTCAAAATGAGCGGATTCGATAAAATTCTGAAAATTGTTCCGACTTTAGAGGATGCTAAGGCGTTATTTGGATAACAAAAATTCTTTCTTGAATTGTTCATTCAATGCTCGCGATATGCGAGCTTTCTTATTTTGTTTATAGATAGTTGAAATACGGAAAGAGGCCAAAGCCCCTTTCTAGAGAAGCGGAATTTATTTAGGATTATAGTTAAATACTGAAATGTCAAACTGCGCAACGTTATTTTCATCGACACAAAGAAACACCTGCTTCCATAAGCACGGAGATCTTGTAATAGCAGGCGTAACAAATATTCCATCATCTAATTCTGCTGAATAAAAAGCGACATCACCTAAATCATGGCGACGTTCTGAAGTTTTTTCAACTAAGTCTAATTTTAACAGAAGTTCCAGCGTAGAACGCACTTCGTATTGCGAATAATAGGGAGGTTTGGAGCCCCTTACACTGGGCAAATAACGACAAAATCCCCATATCTGCGATTTTATATACCGCCGAAGCCCATAATTGAGAGGATTAAAGCACATGTTCCCTGTACCATAATCCGCTGAAGAAGTAGGTGCTGCTAATTGTCTTTCGAGTTGTCTTGTCCGTTTTTTCTCTCTATCTAGTTGGATTTTTAGATCGTTACAAGTAACGCCCAATTTATTAATTTCTGCTAATCTTGCATCCGCTTTTTTGTGTTCCTGTACTAATGTGATCTGCATATTCTCTAACTTTTGGCGTTCCTGTTCTAATGCGATCTGTGTCTTCTCTAATTCCTGATGAAGTTCTTCATTTGATTGGTTTGCTATAAGTTCATAAAGCATTTTTTGCATTTCAGGAGGAAGTTCTTTAAAAACCCTGCATGTCATTTGATCAAGAGGTGTATTTTCTTCTAACAATATTTGAAAAGACACCTTAACGTATCGCTGATCTGGCGGCACAGGATAACTATCAAACCGCATTCCCTCAGCGTTAAATACTAATAACGCGCCTAAAATTGAAAATATAATTGGATTGTTTTTGATCATATAAATCTCCCAAATACCTAATGCATAAATATGATATACTTCGGCATTCATCAACTTAGATTTTCAAAAAAAATGCAAAAAAGCAGAAAAAAGAAACAAATTTTAATCAACAACTCTAAAACAGTACAGAATGATTTTAAACTGATTGAATTTAATAGAATCTATCTAGTCACGGCACCACTTTTACTTCGAGATACAAAAAAAGAGGCCGAAGCCTCTTTTTTAGGAATAAAATTCCCTCATTTTTTCGCTTAGAACAAGGCTTCCTTTGCTTTAAGAGAACCATCCTGAGCAACCTCTAACCCAAAGAAATTCCACTGGGAATTAGGATTGCTAAACTGATAAGCATTCCCATCATTACGCCGCACAACGTTCTTCAGCGTATCAGGATTTTGATCATTAACGGCCTGGTTGGTATTGAAATCGCCTCCTCGCTGTAAAATTCCAGCTTTCGTAAAGGCATCCAGTAATTTCTCTCCAGCGGCTTGTCCATCATTTATTGCAAGTACAGCACCTGCATCCACATGTGGAATCTCATAAGCCCTACCCAATAACTGGGTCACATGCTCAAGGTCGTTTTCTGGTACGTATCCCTGGCGAGCGGCATCTCTGACAGCGTTATAAGCAGGAGTATTCTGCTGATCAGCTGGCAACGCCATGTAATTAGCCATATCACCACGATCTTGATCTACCGCATCATTAACTGCATCATTGAGCTCCTGATCATTATGCAATCCACGGCGAGCGGCATCTCTGACTGCGTTATAAGCATCTCTGACTGCGTTATAATCCGCAGCATCCTGCTGCTCAGGTGTCAATGCCATGTAACGAGCCATATCACCACGATCTTGATCTACCGCATCATTGACTGCTTCATTGAGCTCCTGATCATTATGCAATCCATGGCGAGCACGCTGTACTGCCAGATCCTGCTGCTGGGCAAAGCGGTCTTGAGCCTCACGCATTGCCGCCTCATGCTGCTGATTTGCTCGATCCAAGTCATCTTGCGGAATCAAACGATGAACTTCTCTTATCCGAGCCAACTGATCTGCAGGAATATTTCCTATATCACCGAAGACAAGCTGCCCAGCCTGATTTACAGCAGGAGCTCCCGCCGCTTGCGGCTGAACTCGAACCAGGTTCGGATTCATTTCACGCGCGAAGTCGGCAAAATGGCCACCTTGCCGCGCAGCTCCAGTACGAGCATCAGAATGATCCGCTACCCATCTTGCAACTTGCTGCTCCGACGCTTGACCAGCTCCGATAAGCTGATTAAAATTTGCCACAGAGTCCTGCCTAGTCAACCCTGCCCTTCCTAAAAACCTAATAGCTTTATTTGCTGTATTCTTCTCGGCACCATCCTGCAATCCGTTGGCATAATCAGTTAAACGCTGAACAAGCGTCGGTCCCTGAGGTTGATTCTGCTGCTGATTCTGCTGCAGAGGCGCTGCACCCTGCTGCTGAGGCGCTGCACCCTGCGGAACACCTTGGTTACGCACCTGCTGCTGTGGTGCGCCCTGCGGAACACCCACCTGACGCCCTCCTAAACGATTCAGAGCATCCGAATCCGAACAAACCAAAGCGAACATGGCACTAAG
>JAFQBQ010000012.1 GCA_017416635.1 Alphaproteobacteria bacterium
AAACTTAGCAGTAGAATTACTAAAGAAACTAATTGCTGAACAAACTGTCATTTATAGCCGAATTAACGTCGTAAAATCGGAAAAGTTCAGCGCAATTGTGCAGGAAACTATGAACCGTTATTTGAATGGTCTGTTAACTAATGAAGAAGTCATAGAAGAATTATTGAATATCGCAAAGCAAATTATTTTTTCGCAACAAGAATCTGAAGATTTGGGATTATCTGTAGAAGAAATGGCATTTTATGACGCGTTGACTAAGCCACAAGCTATCAAAGATTTTTATGAAAACAGTGAATTAATAGCGATTACAAAAGAGCTGACGGATACTTTGCGCAAAAATAAAACGATAGATTGGCAGAAAAGAGAAACTGAACGAGCCAAAATGCGCATGTTAGTTAAAAAACTTTTGAAAAAGCATAAATATCCACCAGAAAGTCAGCCAGACGCAATTGATACTGTAATTAAACAGTGTGAAGTATGGACAGACAATACTAAATTGTAAGCAAATGCGTTGAACTTTTCTCTGACTCTGATTTTCGCAAATAAGAACTAAGTCATGCTTACTTTACATTTGTGGTTATACTCCTTTCAATTTGCCAATATATATTGAATTGCGTCAAAAATTGAGTCAAATTTCCGCCTTTGTGCTCCGATTTTTTTCTTAAGAAGAGCCCAAAAATGCTCAATAGGATTTAGATCTGGAGAATATGGAGGCAGAAAAAGCTGCTAGCATCCAGCTTTCTCGATTACTTCTCGAATTTTAGGGGATTTGTGTATGCTGGCATGGTCCATTATAACTATTTGATTTTTCTTGAGATTTGGCACAAACATCTCTTTAACCCATTTCAAAAACAGCTTTGAGTTGCATGTCCCGTAATATTCAAACGGCGCCAAAATTTCGCTTCCGCATTTTCCTGCAACTATGCTACAATGCTCAAATTTCCGCCCCGAAATGGCTTCATGCACTTGTTGCCCCCTGGGAGCACGGCAATTTTTCGATATAAATACGTATCAATGCCTGATTCATCAACAAAAACCAGCTTACTTTTTTTCTGCTTTTTTAGAAATTCTACAAATTTTTTCCGTTTTTTCGAGTCCGCTTCGCGGTAAATTGTGCGTTTTTTTATATGACACGCCCAGTCGGCGCAGCGCGTTCCAAATTGTCGTGATAGCCACTGAAAAATGAGCTGCTATTTCCCTTAAATACGCATCCGGATGCTCTTTCACGTAAGTCGACAATTTTTCATGATTAATCCGATGAGGACTCCGTGGAACAAACTCAAATACCAGTCTTTTCCCTTCTTTGTGCATCTTATTCCATATCCAAACCGACTTCGCGGAAACTCCAATCACTTCTGCTGCCTCTTTTTGCGTATGTCCTTTTTCCAAAAATTCCACAACTCTCACGCGCAAATCCTCACTGTAAACCGCCATCTTTAATTCTTCGTTTGACTTTGTATTATTATGGTATATTTATTCGTAACGTCATTGGGAAAGTAGTATAAATCTCTTTCCTTCAAACGAATTCTCGTCGAGCACGTTTTCGCTCAGCTCAAAAAATTCAAAATTTTAGGATCGACGTACAGAAATTTCAGAAAAAAACTCCATCTCAGATTCAATATCATCGTCGGTATCTACAATTTGCGATTCGCTTATGCCTCTTCCTTTACGCAGGATACCTTACTTCCTATCCTAGCCTCTCACTTTCGCAAGAGGTCTATTATACTTTTGGTAACGGAGGGGGATTTTTCTTTCTAGCAAGTTACGTATTGGTGTATAATCAATCGAGTTTGGTTTGAAGCAATCCTCTTAAATCTGAGGTGATTTTTCGGTTTACAGCGCCGGTGTTTTAGGGGTACTTTTGGGAGTATCTTTTAAAGTTTATTTTCAAAAACATCAAAATTTGAACGCAAAACAACGACAAAATGGTGGGCAATGCAGGATTCGAACCTGCGACACCCTGATTAAAAGTCAGGTGCTCTACCGACTGAGCTAATTGCCCGAGACAACAAACGCGGCTAATATACACAAGATTTATGGATCGCTCAAGTGTAAAATCAATTGCTTTAAAAATATTTTGATACGCCCAAAATCAACGCTTGATAAATGATATCACGACGCGCGTTGTGCTATAGTATCCTTTTTCGGAATTATCAACTAATTGATCAAAAGTTACAGAATTATTCAATAGAATTTTTGGATTCCAGTTTTTTTCCAATATCTTGGACATATGATCTATATCTAAGATTTCGAAATCTCCATGTTCATATCTGTTCCAAAAATCATCTTGAGCAGAATCACTGGCGCTTATTATTTCTGGCAGAGCAGTTTTTCGGTACTTCAAATACTTTCTTAAAAACTTATCTCTTGCAAATTTTTCAAACTGGCTATTGTAGATTCTATAAATACTCGCCTTTAAGCTCGAAACAATAATAT
>JAFQBQ010000149.1 GCA_017416635.1 Alphaproteobacteria bacterium
GAGAGATTTCTTTTGAAGAAGCTGCGGCGCAGTTTTCGCAATGTCCGTCAAAGAATGATGGAGGAAATCTTGGATTTTTCGGAAGAGGTAGTATGGTAAAGGAATTTGAGGACGCGGCATTTTCAACGAAAGTCGGACAAATCTCGCAGCCTGTAAAGACTCAGTTTGGATGGCATCTGATAAAGGTTGAGGAAGTGAGATAATCTTTACCGTTTTTTTGTTTTTTTAAAGTCCGTTGAAGATTTGTTCGGCGGACTTTTTTGTTAAAATGAAATGATTTTTAGTTTTAACAGGAATTTTTCAAAAATTTTTAGAATTTCCTCGAATTTAACCGGTCGTTAATATCTTTTTGTTAGTGTCATAGTGTTTATTAGTGTAAAAGGTTCGAAGTTATGGGCTTTTTTGTGGTTGGGAGACGAATATGTCAGTAGCAGATAGTTTTTTTAACGTGTTAGCTTTTAGTCTGGCTTTTGCGCTGGTCGGATTGGGAGTGTTTCTTGCTCATAAAGTATTCAAAATAACGGATTTAACCTGTGAAGCTAGTTTTGCTTTGGGCGGCTGCACTTATGGAACGCTTGTTGTGTTCGGATTCAGTCCTGTTGTCGCGATGATTATCGCAATGTGTTTGGGATATTTCGCTGGATTCGTAACTTCATCGTTTATTAATTATATACAAATTGATTCAGTTGTTGCTGGATTGATTACAGTCGGAGGTATTCAAACAATTTTACTAAAAATATCTTCGGGGCGCTTTGAGAAATTAATCGGAAATTCTATAATTGGAAACATTTCTCCTTGGAATAACCTTATTATTGCTTTCTTTATAGTTGGAGTGTTTGCATTTTTATTTTATCGTTTGATGGAATCGGAATATGGATTATCCATGCGCTTGGCAGGAAACGGAATGTTAATATCAGAGTCTATGGGAGTCGATAGTCTGGGAATTGTGCAATTCGGACTTGGCCTTGAAAATGCATTGTGTGCGTTATCTGGAGCGTTGGTAGTTCAAATTAGCGGACATTTTACTCCTAATATGGGCAGCGGAATTCTGATTTTCGGATTGGCATCAATAATGATCGGAGAAAAATTGTTTAGGGTTAGTGGTATAAAAACCGCGGTAATTTCCAGTTTTTTAGGTGCATTGGCATATCAATGCGCGATAAAAATGCTGACATATGAAGGTATGTATGCAATGGGAGAGGAGTACAACAGTTTAATTTTGGCTTTCACTCTAATTATGCTGGTTGCTCTTCGACAAGATAGTTCGCAAAAAAACTTGCTCAAAAATTATTAGGAGTTTGAAATGATAAAAATTGAAGATGTATTTGTCGTATTTTATGCAGGAACTCCTTTAGAAAGAGTAGCTTTACGTGGCGTAAATTTTACAGTGAATAGCGGAGAACTCGTTTCGGTTTTGGGAAACAATGGAAGTGGAAGAACGACATTATTAAAATTTTTGGCAGGGCATGTCGCAGTTAATTTCGGACGTTTGTGGGTAGATGGGAAGGATGTTACTTCTCAGACATTGAATGAACGTTCAAAATTGTTTTCTTCAGTATTTTTTGATCATAATGTTTGTACTGCTGGCAGTCTTACTGTCCTTGAAAATTTGGTTATGGCGTCATTGCATCATCAAAGTAAGAGCTTTATACGTCCTGCGATTAACAGTACTATAGAAGATCAATATTATGATTTATTGAAGAATGTGAATTTCTTGGAGATGGAAAAATTACTGCATGAGCAAGTTTGCAACATTCCGAAACCATACAAGCAAGTATTGGCTTTGCTTATCGCGGTAATAAAAGGAGCTAAAGTCGTATTAATTGATGAACATTCAACCGGATTAGATGTCGATGCATCGAAAGCGCTATTAGAAGCTACATACAAAATTGTGAAATCGAAGAAGATCACAACGATTATGGCGATTAATGATCCGAAATTCGCTTTGTCTAGGTCAGATCACGCAATAGTCTTAAATTACGGACAGGTCGTTGCGGATTTAGCTGGCGAAGAAAAGAATCATACGAAACTGGAAGATTTGTTTATGTCCTTCGGTAAGATGCCGAAAATTTTTAACA
>JAFQBQ010000150.1 GCA_017416635.1 Alphaproteobacteria bacterium
AACATCTTCTTGATTTATAAGAGAGCAGAACGTCGTGTTACTTGCGCTTATAAGCTCCGCGCCATCTGTAATAACAATTCCGACAGGAGCATCTTCGAAAATATGCTCGAAATATAATTTCGTCTTTCCCAGCTCTTGTACAAGCTCTTGATGCTGCTGAGCATTTCTTGTGAGAGAAAAAATTTTAAAATTATTTTCGTCGTGAGCGATTCTTTTAATCAAAACTTCTACTCGCGGCTCCGCTTCCGATTTTAGACATATTTTTGTTGTCGTCGAAAACTCATCTTTATTGAGATCGAAAATCGTATCCGTGTTTTCTTTGCGCAAAATATATTTTTCGAAAGGCTTCCCGACAATTTTATATTTATCCGAGCCGATGAAATACGAAAACGCATTATTGCAAAACACAATATCTTCGTTTCCGTTCACGCAGACGTATCCGCAGTCGGAATGATTCAATATATCCAGCAAAAAATGACTATTGGTTTCAGGAGATTCCAATTTATTCGCAGACGGAGTCAAATCTATAATCGACCATGCCGAATATCCTCGATGATCAGGAATCGGCGAAACCGCAATTCTCCACAATGTAGAACTTTCGGCATTCAGACTCATCGGAACGTCGATATGCGATTGCTTAAATCCTCCGACAGTTTTTCTCAGAGAATTAATTGCTTCCACAACATCCGGATATCGCGCAAAACAATTCAAGAAATCGTCCATCGACCGAATTTTGAATCCAGAAAACAAATTCTGCGCTACTCTATTTATAAAAATGCACTTCTGAGTGTCCGAAAAAATAAAAAACGCGAAAAACGAAGTATCAAATCCGCCAGTTATGATATTTCTCTGAAAAGATACCAACGCGTTTTTGGCTTTCAGTTTTTTTATTTCGCTTGAGAACGACATACATATTATTCCGACCACCAAAATCGATATTATCGAAAAATAATTTCCGTCGCTCAATGCAAGCAATATTGCAAGTATCGCGAAAAACAAAAATATTATCCAAAGCACTACTTGATACAGTGACAACTGCTTTTTTGATAAAAACTGATCGATATCAATAAAAAAATTCATTATGCGCAAAACACATTATACGGTATTAAATTATATATTAAAAAAAGATTAAGTAAAATTACAAATGAATAATCCGCGAGATAACAATGAGAATCCAGTATCCATCAAAAGGAACAACGTCTCTTTTCGCAGACAAAAAGTCCAAATTAACCATATTTAGCAAACAGCAAGCATACTGATATATAAAAATTTTTTAGTTCGCTATTGACGAAAAAGTCAAAATGTTATACACATGAAACAAAGGTAATTATTGTATGGAGGTTTTATATGTACAAAAATTTATTGAAGGCGTGCGCTCTTGCCGTCTTTGCTATGGGAAGCATGGAGAGTGCAGAAGCAATGAATCAGATGGGAGATGGAGGCGGTCAGCAGCAAAATCAGAATGCGGAGCGGCTCCCAGATGTTAACAGCAAGTTACAGTCGGATGTAGATGCGAAGGTTGAGGCATTTATTGAGGCGGCCGTGTTTGGTGAAAAATTTGACGCAAAGCTGCTGCAGAATATGAAGCCACAAAAACCTACGTTTCAAAAAACTGTTAAGATTAATGTTCCTCACAATATTAAAGTTACAGCTGGAAACACAAATGCCAGTCAAGAGTTTGTCGTAGTTGGGACAAATCATCATAAGGAGCTCGCCTATAAAGTTGATGTTTCTTTTGGCGATGCCGGTTCGAAAACGTTTACTAAAGCCACAGACGCGGCACTGGCAATTGATCAGGCCGCAGAGAAAGAGCTAAAAGTTGTCTTTTCGCTTGTAGACGATAAGTATAAAACTTCCCCTATTGATGAATATAAAACGACCGTTCAGATTGAGTTAGTCGCGCAATAGGGATTCGTTATTTTTATGACCAAGGCAACGTTTAGTCGTTGCCTTTTTATTAATTTTACAGAGAAGAGTGAGATTTATGAAGAAAGTTTTGTTGTTGGCGATTTGTTCGGAACTGATGTTTTTGCCGCACGCATGTTGCATGCAGCCACCTGAAGCACAACAGGTAATTCAAAGGCAAAAGGCAAACTATCCTTTTATTGAGCCAAGTGTTCTTCAAGATATGTATAACAAAGGGAACGAGAATCAAAAGTCGTTTATTGAGAGGTTTTCTCTCGAAGATTTATATAAAGAGGTGTTACGGGAGCGAGCTCCAAGGCCAATGAATCAGGAGCAAGAGGAAGTCGGTTGGTTTGAATGGGCAGCAAACGGACTGCATAGTTGCACTGTTAGTTTAATAAATTTTGTAAAGAAGGGGGAAAGGTGGTTTAACGATAAGAATACGAGCGAATTGCTAGGTATGTTTTTATCTGCTTACGAGAAGCTATCTGACAATACACATTCTCCGACAGAACAGCGGTCTCCAGAGTCAAGACAACCGTCAATGGATATGATCCGAGCATCAGACAAAGATCATTTATTTGCTTTTGCGGCCGGGAGATACATTGACAACTTGATAAAATCCGTGAAGGGACAGTATTCGCTTGTTCAAGTGCAAAGAAATGTCGATATTTCAGCCATAGGATTCGATGGCGTTCGGTTTAGGAGGCTAGATAATTCCCTGCCAACTCAAGATATCGAGGGTTTGCAGCAAGTTACAGAAGCCTTTGGCGTGGGTAATGCTGAAAATGTAGGAGCCGCGTTATTAACTCTGCAGCAAAGCGAAATGAGCAACTCCCAGGTAGCCCAGTTGGTCAGAGCTGCAAGCCAAGTGATTACTCAGGTTAGTAACGAACTTAGCGATCTTCGGAGCAGACTGGAGACAGTAGAGAATAATCAAAGTCACCCGCGTACAAATGAACCTGTTGAAGAATCGAGTCGGCAAGAGGTAACAAATTACAGATTAAGTGATATCGTAACGATCGCAAGTGGGGCAGTATGTCAAAGCAAAGACAAGGTTTGGCTGGACGGTAATTGTCTGTTAAAAATTAATATGAGTTCGGTTAACTATTTGTTGTCTGCCAATTTTGTCGATGGAGTGTTGGATCTTAGCAAAGCGATACGCGTCACTAAAGGAAACAATTTTAAAGAATTCGGTCCTTTCGACCTAGGGAGCTACATTAGCTTGATGAGAAAGCAGACAAACTTGCTTGATTTTAGGGATTTGAATTTTGTAAAAATCGAAGAAAATTTTACGTATGCGGCTTTTTGTTCTGAGTCTAATATGATTTATCTTGAAGAAAGAAGAGCGGCTTTGGGTCAGCACGTAAGATCAGATAGCTTATCATTGCATGGCTTTGGCTTTTTTCTGGAAAAAAAAGATAAGTGGTCAATAAGATCTGGGGAATTCGCAGGAAATTTTATATCAGGTTTTCGCGTCCTCGATATCAGCAAAAAAGGATGGACTGATGGTACTTTCGATAACATGGGTAATGAGTTTTACAACGGTTTCATGCGTGATGATGAAGGAAAGATATTTCAGGTGAAAGATGGACAGAAGTTACCTCACAACGGATATCTTACCGATGCGCTTGGTGTTAAGCACAATGTAGTTGACGGAAACGCAGCGGAAGTTGTAGAAGAGATTGAGGATCCATCAGAGAACTCGATTACCAATTAAAAGATTTCAATTTCATTCGAAAAATAGCTCTCGCGATGAAAAAAATCACGAGAGTTTTTTTGTGCGATTTTTCTTGCAAATGCAAACGAATGTTGTACAATGAGCCGTTTCAGAATTGCGTCCTTAGCTCAGCTGGATAGAGCGTCGGCCTTCTAAGCCGCAGGTCGTGGGTTCGAATCCTACAGGGCGCACCATTGAAAGTTCAGGTCTTCGAAAATTTAAAGAGTCTGTGATTTAGTTTTGGTACGTAAAGTGGAATTTCACGAAATTTATCGTTAATCGCATTTGATATAGAGAAATTTTTATTTTCTTATATTGTCCTCTTTAGCTAGAGGATGAAATTTTTTTACGACTTCTTTCAATCTCGCGCGACTAACATGGGTGTAAATCTCCGTTGTTGTAATATCTCGATGCCCAAGCATTTTTTTCACGCTCAATAAATCCGCACCATGATCTAAAATGTGCGTCGCGAAGGCATGCCTCAATACGTGAGGAGAAATTTTAGAAACATCAACTCCTGAAATTTTCGCTAAATATTTTAGTATCTGAAAAATTCGCTGACGTGTTATGTGCTTTTCAGGATGAACCGACGGAAATAACCACACCGAACCCGTTTGCGAAAAATTTATTTGATTGAGCAACTCAACGACCTTATGCGCCATCGGAATAATCCGCTCTTTTCTCCCCTTCCCTACTACTCTGATGAATTTATCCTCAACGAAGGAATTTATTTTTAACGAAATTAGCTCACTCACGCGCAAACCACTTCCATACAACAAATATAGAATCAATTCTGCACGAACTTGCTCGTCACAATTCAAACTATAAGTGGCATCGATTAATTTAGATACTGTTTCTTCGTCCACAATTTTCGGTAGCGCACGCCGATATTTCGGCTGACGAATGAAAGTCATCGGATCTTTTTTTATAACTTCCTCTGCGACTAAAAACTTAAAAAATTGGCGCAGAGCCGACAACTTTCTGCGAATCGAAGAAACTTGAAATTTTCTGTCGTGCAAATTATTCAAATATTCGTTAATTAAGCTTTCGTCGACATTTTGAGCATCTTCCGTATATTTTACAAAATCCTCTAAATCCAAAACATACGATTGCACAGTATTCGGAGATGCGTTGCGCTCGCTTTTCAAGTATTCAAGAAATAATCCAATATATTCTTGCATTTCAGTCGGACTGAACAGGGATGGACTTTACGACCTCCTGAGGCTGAAAAGGAACGCCGATTGTCAACGCAGCTACAACAGCTCCTAAAAGAATCAAGCCGCCAACGCCTATAAACATAAAAAAAGATTTCATCCTCTTTACCATGCTCCAGAATATCAATATAATGCCTTTATTATAATATAAGGAATAAAAAAGTACTACATGCCTGATAGTCGATCGTGCGGTTTTTTTTACTCACTTTTCCGGATTACAGTAAAAAGTGGGGGTTAAGTGGTACATATAAGTTTTGTTCTAGGAACTATTTTCCTGTTATTTCTGGCCGCGTTCTTGTCCGGTGCGGAAACTGCGATAACGGGAGCATCCCGGGCTCATTTATTTCATTTAGCGAAAAAAGGAGATGAGCGAGCGAAAAAGGTTTTACAGCTGCAAGATGACATGTCTTTGTCGATTGAGACTATTCTTGTGCTGAATCAACTTGTTTCGTTTATCATTCCGACGATAAGCGCTTGGTACTCTTTTCACTATTTGTCCCCGACGCAGGGAACCATTTGCACAACTATTGTCGCGTTGTTAATAGTTGTTTACGCAGAGATTTGTCCGAAAATGATTGCGATTCGTTTTATTATCCCTTTTTCTCTTTTTGTCGCGCATCCGATAAAAGTTGCAATCGATGTGATTAGAAGCGTAACGAAGATTTTGGAAAAATGCGCAAAACTTTCCTTAAGATTAATCGGTGTTCGCATTAATGAAAAAAATACCGGCGACGCATCGGATGAAGAGTTGCGCGGAGCGATCGAAATGCACGCAGTAGGCGGCGATGAAGAAGAAGCTCAGAAGAAAAGTATGCTGAAAAGCATTCTGGATTTGGAAGATGTTCCTGTAAATCAGGCGATGGTTCATCGCAAACATTTGCGCACTCTGAATGCATCGCTATCCATTGATGAAATGGCGAAAGAAATTACGAATTGCCCTTTTTCTCGTATTCCTCTATGGAAAGATAATCCTGAAAATATTATCGGCATTTTAAAAGTAAAAACTTTTTTCCGTGCATTGCAGCTTAACAATGGAGATACTAAAAATATCAAGATTTCCAGTTTGATTGCCGCGCCGTGGTACATTCCTGAAACGACTACGCTACTTGAGCAGCTTCAGAATTTTAAAAAGAAAGGCGAACATTTTTCTTTGGTCGTCGATGAGTACGGGGATCTGTTGGGATGCATCACGCTTGAAGATATTTTGGAAGAAATCGTCGGAGAAATCGTGGATGAATACGATAATAGGGATATGGCGGACGATGTAAAAATTCAGCCTGACGGAAGCGTCTTGATAAACGGAGCAATGCCGATTCGCGATTTAAATCGACAGTTTGATTGGAATATTCCTGAAAAAACAGCATCGACAATTGCCGGATTTATAATGTACGAAGTTAGAAAAATTCCTGATGTCGGACAAGTTTATATGCTGGCAGGACTAAAAATGGAAATTTTAAGGCGGCAAAGAAATCAAATCGTAATGGTTCGAGTTACTCCGGCTGCCCCAGCGGTACCTGACGAAAATTTAGAAAAAGCTTCCGAATCCCCAGAGTTCAAACAAGAAGATTAAGCAATTTATTACAATGCCGAATATACACTAGAATCGCCATCTTCATCAGATGACTCACTTTCGCCATCGGTCAATTCCAAATCGTCTCTGTTTTTCGTAAACAGCTCGTCCTCTTCCTTGCTCAACGACTCAAATCGAGGCAATCTCATAAAACCTTTTTTTAAGGTTTTCGCTTGTCTACTTATTGGGAAAAGATTCTTTAAATAGAGCTCAATCATCGCTGCTTTTTCTCTTGGAAGAGTTTCGCTCTTTTCCGTAAATATCGAAACCTCATCCTGACTACTGAATATATCAGAGACAGATTGATTTGGTCGAAGCAAGAATAACATTCGGCGTTTTTGCTCGCTGTTTTCATAGTCAAGCTTTTTTATTTTTTTCAAAGAATCATCAGTTGGACTAATTATAGCGATTCCTTTGAAGGCTTTTGAACTTTTCAAGAAGACTTTCATTGCATCTGTGCAAATACCATTTTCAGCTATCAACAAAGTGTTATTTCCAGAAGCAACTGATTGTTTAAGGCACCAACTAACCACTTTTATAATATCTCGAGCATTTTTTGAAAGATCATTATCTTCTTCTTCAGTTTCATCTTCCGCAACATCCTCTTCTTCTGATTCTTCATCTTGTTCTTTAGATTTTTCGGAAATTTTTGTGCGATCTTTTCTACAATTTACTGCCACAACATTAAATCCGCGATTACTTAACAATTGCGCAAATGCAGAATATCTTCCAGAAAATGAATTATCTGAATTTAACCAAATTACCAACGGTGCCCCTCTCCCACCGCCAATGCTTCGCGTGTAATATATTTGAATTATTTCTTCGCCGACGCCTATATTATAGTAATTTGTTGACTGAAAATTGCTTTGTTTCTCGCTGATTGAAGTTGTATTTTTCCAGCCAACATCAACAAGCTTTCCATTTTTGCGATTAAATAACATATATTTATCAGGCCGTTGTGAGTCTTCCTTTCGTAAGAGCCAAATATTATTGTTGGAAGTCGTATCAATCAAACTCCAATTTAGCGAATTCAACGCACGCAATGAAGTCGCGACTTGAGAATTCCAAGTATAATGAGTTCGGCTTTTGCCGTTAGCCGAGAGCATAAACGGCTCTCCTCTTTTGTTAACAGAAATTTCGAACTGACCTTCGGTAATTCCATTTGCTGTAAATACCGTCTTCCCCTCTTCATTCTTAAAATCTATGCAGATTATCTTGAGACAGGTTTTGCCATTTTTGTGAAAAATAACGAACTTATACAAATGATTCGCTCGATCCACGGAAATATATTCTTCAGAAGTATCACCATCTATTCGATCAATTTCATCTAAGTCGCTATTATCTTCATCCTGGTCAATTTCGACTTCTTCTTCGGCATTTTTCCGTTTCTTCTTTTTGGGAACGTAAGCGACTTTTGTCCCATTAACCTCTCTAATAATCAATTGCGGAATTAATTCCTGATTAAAAAATGAATTGGTTGGCGCATCCATTTCTTTCACGTTTTTGATACTATGCTGACCGTTTTTGAAATCAAATTTCAAAAGGATGTAGTGATCTTCAGAACTACATTCCAGCAAAGCCGATCGATTATTACTTCCAAGCACTCGAATAGAATTTATCTCTTCCTTGACTTGCAATTTGGTTGGCTGATGATCTTTCTTTTTGAAATATAAAGTAAATTGATTTTCTTCGTTCAGCGTCCAGTAAAGCAAATTAGACTCAATGAAGCAAAAACCTTTAACATGCGCCTTGCTTGTTACAGATTTACGCTCATGCTTTTTAACATTTTCCAATATAAGATTTGTATAGCCATTTTGTTCGATTATATAAGCGACATAAGCTCCATCATCACTTACTTTTATATCAGATATCTCATTTTGAAATGATTGTGCTCTTTTTATTGGTGGAATATCCGTCGCTTTCTGATTCTGTATTCTGGATGATCTTTTCCTTACTTTTTTTGATTTAGATTTTTTTTTGAC
>JAFQBQ010000151.1 GCA_017416635.1 Alphaproteobacteria bacterium
ATAATAGGAATTCCTTTAATGGCCAACGTTGCTTTAGGAAAAGTCGGAGGTTGGGAGCAATTATTATTCAGTTTACCTGAACAACACGTTAATTTAACCTCATATCAGGGATCGACTCTTTTGTTTATCGCGTACGCGATAGTTTGTTCTTTCCCTTATTTCAATCCGATACTTTTTCAAAGAATTTTAATGGCAAAGGATGAAAAACAAGCGACTCAATCGTTAGCGATTTCCGGGTTGCTGTACATTCCTTTTTACGCAATGATAGCTGTTATAGCGCTTAGCGCTTTTTTGATGTTTCCTGGTGTGGATCCTAATACCGCATTTCTGAATGTATTGAATTATTCTCTTCCTACGGTCATAAAAGGAATAGCGATTTCCGGTGTTTTGGCCGTTATCATGTCTACTGCAGATTCATTCTTAAATGTATCAGCTATTGCGACAACAAGAGATGTCGTAGCTGTGTTGCTTCCGTCCAGAATTAACGATGAATCCGAATTGCGTATGACCAGAGCTGTAACGGTGTTGTTCGGATTTATTTCTATATACATCGCTACCATGTTTTATAGCATGATTGACTTTTGGTTGTATTTCTCCAATTTCTGGACGCCAACTGTTGTTGCTCCGATGCTTTTATATATTCTGAATTTCAAAACAGATATAAGAACTTATTTGACAAGTGTAATGATAGGTTTCTGCGCGATTATTTTGTTCAGATATAGTGTTCCAGAAGATTTTGTTATCATCAGTCAGGTTGTTGGAGCAGTAGTAACATTTATTTCTATGTTGGTTTTGGGAAAGTATTTAAAGAGACTGAGTCGTCCGTATGATAGAGGTTTAGCCGTAAGTCGGGCTTAGGTTTACC
The DNA here is from genome assembly GCA_017416635.1 of Alphaproteobacteria bacterium. Classification (GTDB taxonomy): domain Bacteria; phylum Pseudomonadota; class Alphaproteobacteria; order UBA3830; family UBA3830; genus UBA3830. The sequence continues at coordinate 866 of JAFQBQ010000151.1, forward strand.
ATGATTGGTTGGTTCATACGTTGGTTCGATAAATTGGCTGCCGTCTCTTCTGCTAGAGTAGAAGAGTACGGCGCGAGGTACGTTGCCTTTGGTATTTTCTCTACGGTCAATTATCTCATTCCGATGTATATGTGGTCTGAATGGCACGCAAACGATACTTCTGTTTACACCGTAAGAATAGTTGCTATTATCTTGAGCTTCATGCTGATAGTTTCAGATTCTTGGTATGATTCTCTGAAAAAGTACCGTCCTCTGTTTTGGCATTTTACCGTGATGTTTTGCCTGCCGTTTTTGGTGACTTTTATGTCTCTGTTTGACGGTTTTACTCCTTATTGGATTGTAAATATTAACATCGCGATTCTTTTTGGAATTATTCTGCTGGATTTTAAAAGTTTTTTTGTTATCTATATCTTAGGAGTAACACTCGGAATTTTTGTTTCATATCTATTGGGACATCCGATAAGCACAGAATTACCGAAATACCTCATGTATCCGTATTTTTACATGATGGTGTTCGTTCTGGTTATTTTGATAATATTTGCTCGTGATCTCAGCAGAAAATATGATTTACAAATGAAGGCTATGCGCATGTTGGCAGCTTCTCTCACTCACGAAGTAAGAACGCCTCTATCAACAATTTCTCTGATATTGCAAGGATTGGATTTTTCCGATCTACCTGAAGAAAAGAAAAAGAAGCAACTCGCAAAAAGAGAAATGGCGCTAAACGAAGTCGATGGCATTTTTAATATAATCGATATTACACTTACAAAACTTGCTTTTAACGGAAACAGACACGTGAATCAGGAGGAAGTGAGTGCAGAAGAGTGTGTAAGACAGGCGATTGCGGAATATCCATTTTTTCAAAATGATAAAGATCTCGTACATGTGAAAATCGTTAAAGATTTTAATTTCGTCGCCAGCAAGAATCTGTTTTCTCATGTCTTATTCAATCTGATACAAAATGCGTTGTATCAAATCCAATCTGAGAGAAAAGGTGAAATTTATGTTACGGTTGATAAATCCAAAAGACGAGCCTTCATTTCCATAAAAGACACCGCTTCGGGCATAAAACCAGAAAATATCAATGAAATCTTCAAGCCCTTTGTTACTTCTAAAAACGAAGGAACAGGCGTAGGTTTGTATTTCTGTAAAACAGCTCTTCATTCAATGAAAGCAGACATTCATTGCCGTTCGGTTCAAGGGAAATATGCAGAATTTATCATCGTATTCGATGAAGCGTGGTAAGTGCTTATTATTTCAATCTTGTGGAAAAACTAGTAATTTTTTCAGACTTTCTCATCGTTGTTGTCGCGATAAAACGCATTGGACACGCCGTTTCCTAGGCAACATTGACTAATTCATCACAAATATCAACAAAAAGCAAATCGCGACACTAAGTACGCTTGCACCTAAGAGCCATTTGTAAGTTTTTTTAATTTTTAATTTAAGCATCAACTTTACGATAAATCCTTCAATTAACGGATTGATAAACACCGCAGAAATGATAGCTAAAATAAGAATCGCGGTAAAAAAAAGAGCTTCTCCCGTATCTGTATTCACTTTGATATTAAATATACGTACGATGAACCAGAACCCTTTATCGTCAAATAGGTATAATATTATGCACATCGATATATAGGTTATCACTGCCTGCACGATTCCAAAAATACCGGATGCTAAATTCATGCACACAGATACCCTAATCGCTTTTTGGTAACTTACTTTCGTAAAATATTTGATAAATCCAGCCTTAATAATCCAACTACCAGCGACAGCAAAGAAAATCCCCAATGCTACACCAATCACAGAAAATTTCTCCACGGAATAAAGCACATAGTAACACTGATCGCATTTGCGACGAGCAACCACTTATAGGTATGTTTAAATTTCAGCTTAAGCATTAACTTTATGACTTGCCCTTCGATTAGTGTATTGATGAAAACTGCAGAAATATTTACGGCGGTCAAAGCATGCACATACCATCCACTCGGCAAAATCTTCAGCGTATACGGATATACCTTACCTGCAATCATCAATCCAATCAAGCAAAAGATTGCCCCCAAAATGGCCGATACTAAATTCATCAAAACCGATACCAAAATTGCCTTTCGATAACTTACCTTCGTAAAATATTTAACGAATCCTGTCTCAATAATTAAACCGCCAATAATAACCCAAATAGGAATGAATCCTGCTACAAGAAAATAGTAAGCAGGTCAAATAAAATCAGCATGTACGGTTGAAACTGTAGAGATAAAAAGAAAAAAGGCGATTAAAAACTTCTTCCCAAAGGACATAAAATTCTTCCTCGCCTATCTGATGATGGTATTAATACATCTCAACGGTCATCGCGACGCCTTCTCCGCCTCCGACGCAAAGACTCGCCAAACCTTTTTTCGCATTCTTAAATCGAAGCGCATTGAGCAAAGTTACTAAAATACGAGCTCCGCTGGCTCCCAAAGGATGCCCTAACGCGCAAGCTCCACCGAAAACATTTACTTTTTCCGGATCCATGTTGCAGCTCTTTATTGCGGCCATAGCAACTACGGCGAATGCTTCGTTAATTTCAAACACATCTACGTCGTTGATATTCCACTGAGATTTCGCAAGCACATTATTAATCGCTCCGATTGGAGCAGTCGTAAATCTCTCTGGAGATTGCGAAAAGCTGGCCTGAGCAACGATTCTGGCAATTGGATTCAATCCATAACGTTTTGCTGTCGATTCTTTCATAAGCAACATAGCCGCTGCGCCATCAGAAATCGAGCTTGCGGAAGCGGCAGTAACAGTTCCATCTGGCTTAAACGCCGGTTTCAATTTCGGAAGTTTTTCAAGATCTACAGAAAAAGGAATTTCATCTTTTTCCACGGTAATAACGTCTTTTTTGTCTTTAACTTGAACTGGTGCTATTTCATTTTTAAAATACCCGTCATTGACCGCCAAACGTGCTTTCTTGAACGAATTCAGAGCATACTGATCCTGGTCATCTTTTGAAAATCCGTACTCTTGCGCAGTTTCATCGGCATAAACTCCCATAACACACTGATTGTAAGCATCAAGCAGACCATCCTTCACCATGTGATCTATGATTTGCCCATCGCCAAATCTGTATCCATTTCTGGCTTTTGGAAGTAAATACGGAGCACAAGTCATGTTTTCCATTCCGCCTGCGACGACAACATCATTTTCTCCAGCGGCAATCGCATTTCTTGCGAGCATCACCGCCGCCATGCCTGAACCACAAATTTTGTTAACATTACCGCAATTTACGTCGTTGCCCAATCCTGACATAAGAGCAGCTTGACGTGCTGCGGATTGTCCTAGTCCTGCGGAAAGAACGCATCCCATGTAAACACTATCTATCTTTACGTTGAAATCTTCCACAACTTTTTTAATAACAGTCGCGCCCAACTGCACAGTTGAGGTCGATTTAAAAATTCCGAGAAACTTTCCCAAAGGAGTTCTCGCTGCTGAAACTATAACTACTGGATCCATTTACATCCTCCTTTTGCTAAAACAT
>JAFQBQ010000152.1 GCA_017416635.1 Alphaproteobacteria bacterium
GATTTTGAATTAGACTGCCTATTAAAACGATCAGCTAAAAAAGATATTGGTATTTACGCAATACTTTCAGTCGATCTTCCTAAAAATTCTTGGGGATTAGAAAGTGGCAGATATTATTGTTATGATGGGAATTGGTTGCAAATTGAGTTTGTTAATGAGTTTTTTAAGGGATTAAAAGAACAAATCAAAAATCTCAACAGTTGTACTATCTGCGTCGGAAAATGTAATAAGTTCGGAGCGTTGTACTTAGACGCCATATTTAAATTTTCCAAAGATTAAGACAGTCTTTATTTGATGAAAAATTTTATGTATCATACCTTTGATTTAAATCCTTGGAGTAACAGATGACTGTAGATGTTTCTGAGATTATGCCGTACAATTTTTCGGCAGTCGAAAAGTATTGGAATGAGTATTGGCTGAGCAATCGTTCTTTTAAAACGAAGAATGATGTCCTTAGACCGAAATATTACGTCTTGGAAATGTTTATGTATCCTTCTGGGAAGGTGCACATCGGACATGTTCGCAATTATACAATCGGCGATATTTTAGCTCGATATAAAATCGCTCAAGGATTTGATGTTTTGCATCCAGTCGGTTGGGATGCTTTCGGATTGCCTGCGGAAAATGCTGCGCTGAAGCAAAAATCGCATCCTCAAACTTGGACGAGACAAAATATCGAGACCATGAAAAAGCAGTTGCTTTCGTTGGGCTTTGCTTACGATTGGGATAGAGAGTTCGCGACTTGTGATGAGGATTATTACGGATTTCAGCAAAAGATATTTTTGAAATTATTCCAAAAGGGACTTGTTTACCAGAAAGAGGCTGAAGTCAATTGGGATCCTGTCGATAATTGCGTTTTAGCGAACGAGCAAGTTATCGATGGGCGAGGGTGGAGATCTGGCGCGTTAGTTGAAAAGCGGAAATTAAAGCAGTGGTTCTTTAAAATTACAAATTATGCTAATGAGTTGTTGTCTGAAATCGACAATTTAGACGGTTGGCCGGATAACGTCAAAACCATGCAAAGAAATTGGATCGGAAAATCTGTCGGAGCGTCTATTCAGTTTCATTGCAACAATGGAGATACTTTAGAAGTGTTTTCGACGCGTCCTGAAACTTTGTTCGGAGCGACTTATTTGGCGATTGCCGGAGATCATCCGTTAGCTCAAAAGTTGGCAGCGACAAACGAAAAAATAAAAGCATTCGCTGAAAAATTAAAATTAGGTTCAGTCGCACAGCAAGATTTGGATAAGCAAGAAAAGCTGGGAATGGATACAGGCTTGACTGCGAAACATCCTTTTTTGGATAAGGAACTTCCGATATTTATCGCAAACTTCGTTCTGATGAATTACGGAACTGGTGCGATTTTTTCAACGCCGGCGCACGATGAAAGAGATTACGATTTCGCTGTAAAATATAATCTGCCGATTATTCGAGTTATAGAATCAGATAGCAATGAGTTGCCTATTCTGGCGATGGCCATTTGATAGATTCAGATTTTTTGAATGGCTTAACAGTTTCCGAAGCAAGAGAAAAAATGATAGATGAAATCGCTGCGAGGAAATTAGGTAAGAAAGAAACGTTTTTCAGATTACGCGACTGGGGAATTTCTCGACAAAGATATTGGGGATGCCCGATTCCGATAGTGCATTGTGAAAAATGCGGAAGTGTTCCTTTAAATGACAGTGATTTACCATTAAAGCTGCCTGCAGATGTAGAATTTTTAGGAACTGGAAATCCTCTGGATTTGCATCCTTCGTGGAAACATACGAAATGTCCGATTTGCGGAGGTGATGCGACAAGAGAAACCGATACTCTGTATAAATTCGTAGATTATTCTTGGTATTTTTTGCGATTCTGTACAAAGTGCGAATCTGAAGATTATTTGGATAAAAAATCAGCTGCGCATTGGATGCCAGTTGACCAATACATCGGTGGTGTTGAGCATGCTATTTTGCATTTACTGTATGCCCGATTCTTTACGAAAGCATTGGCTGATTGCGGGCTCGTCGATATTCGCGAACCATTCAAAAATTTGTTCACTCAAGGCATGGTTTGCAGTGTGACTTATCGTAAAGAAGACGGAACATGGCTATTTCCTGGAGAAGTTAAGAAAAATGACAATGGCGAATTTGTAGTCGCGGAGACCGGTGAAAAAGTTATCGTCGGACGTATCGAAAAGATGAGTAAGTCCAAAAAAAATGTCGTCGATCCTGAAATTATTGTTAAAAATTACGGAGCGGATGCTCTGCGTTTGTTTGTAATGTCCGACACGCCTCCTGAAAGAGATTTTTGCTGGACGGATGAAGGATTGGACGGCAGTTGGCGGTTCGTTAATAGAGTTTGGAGATTGTTCGTTTATTTGAAATCGAAAGGAGTTCGCGCGGATAAAATATCCGATGTAAATTTCGATAGCTTAGATAAAGATTTGCAGACTCTGTTTAAAAGTTTGCACAAAACAGTGAAAAATGTAACAAATGCTTTCGAAGAAAGAGCGATGAATAAATCAATTGCATTTATTCGCGAGTTTGTGAATGTTGTTTACGCTTGCATGGAAAAGGCGGAAAGCAATGCTTCACTGTTTTCAATCGTTGTTCGCGATTTGATCAAGTTACTAGCTCCGATTACTCCTTACTTGTGCGAAGAATCTTGGAGGGATTTTGGTTTCAGCGGATTGGTTTCAAAAAATTCTTGGCCGACTTTCAATGAGAAATATGTCGCAACGGATACGATTCAGTTGCCGATACAAGTTTGTGGTAAACTGCGCGGTACTATCGAAATCGATCCAAATTTGAGCGAAGACGAAATTTTCGATGCGGCTTTGAAAGTAAGTAACGTTCAAAACGCGATAAATGGGAAGCCTATTCGTAAGAAAATTTTTGTGAAAGGAAAGATTGTAAATTTTGTTGTATAGATTGTTAATTTGCTTTTTTCTTTGCGGATGTTCAATACATCCGCTGTATGAAGACGCATCTCATAGCGAAGAAAAGTCGGGCGGCATTACTGTGGAAGTTATTCCAGGTAAACATGGACAGAAATTGCGCGGATATCTTTGCGATTTACTCAGAGATATCCACTTAACAAATCAGACTTACAGTTTAGTGGTGAGTTTGAGTGAAGTTTCGGTCCCGTATGCTTATACTACAGCAGATGATCCGCAAAGAACTTTATTCGATTTAACAGCTGCTCCAGTTTTGAATGGAGTAAAGGGTAAAAAGATTAGTTTGCCGCAGGAAAGGATTTCCATTGGACGAAACGTTGCAAGTTCGCAAGTTGATGTTTTGTTAGCGATGTATGATTCTGTAAATAACGCGACGATTAAAGAACTTGCTTTCAGAATTTTTAAATCGGTTAAGGTTGCGTTGTCTCATGAAAACTGATTTTAGAAACATCTCAGATGTAAATGTCGGTCAGATTTATTTTTTGTACGGAAATTATCGCAATACGTTCGGTGTTTTTTGCGATTTTATTTCGAGAAAATTAAAAGATAAAATTCCGCAGCTTCGTGTAAAATTTTGTTCGATTAATGATGTTGATCAATTGCAAAATTCTCAGGCAGATTTGTTCGGTGGCGAGTATTTTTGTTACTGCATCAGAGGGGTCGATGACAAATGCATCGATAAAGTGCTTTCTTTCCCGCGTGATCGCAATACTTTCATTTTGGAAAGCGGTGATTATTTAAAATCAAAAAAAATTACGGCAGAATTTACAAAAAATTCGGAAGTATTGGCATGCGCTTCGTTCGATAATGATTTGACGTTTAATTCGTTAAGTCGAATGTTGCTTCCTGGAAAGTCTTCTGCGGAATATTCCGAAATAGTCCGAGTAATGAAGACAACTGATGAAAGTTTGCTTTCTTTATTTGCGAAATTAGAACTTTTGGAAAATTCTCAATTGACAGATTATTTGCGGCAGTATTCTTGTTACAAGAGATCGTTCGTTTCTGATTTGGAATTTATTTCGTTTGTTCGTTATGCTTTGCAAGCGGCTGTTAAAGAAAATGTTTTTCATCAAAATCAAAGTTATACGAAACTAAATTTGAAAAATAAAATACATATTCTAATGAATGCAGAAATCAAACATAAACTGAACAGTCAAATAGAAAAGAGTTTTTTGTATCAAAATTTGATTTAATAGAAAATTTTTTATTTTTGTATTGGCTTCGGTGGTAAAATAAAATTGACTTCAGGTCAATTTTATGGTGATCGTTTTTGTTTTTTTATAAGATTATAGGGAAGAAGATATGAAAAATAAATTAGGAATAGTTTTTGTTTTAGGAATGGCAACAGCGTTTGACCCGACAGATGCAATGGGTAAGGAAGATCCTTTCGCACATCTTGATCCATTTAAAACAGATCAAGAAGTAATGAACATTCTCAAAGAAAAACAAAATAAACCTATTAGTAAGGCGAATCATCCATCAGATGCTTCTATTCCAGGATCGAATCAGGTTGATTTTTTGGATTTGACGGGTTCAC
>JAFQBQ010000153.1 GCA_017416635.1 Alphaproteobacteria bacterium
GAAGCAGTTCCTAGCCGAGACGCAAGGGGATTGGGAACGCAAGAAGAAGATTTAGAGATACCGGCGTTTCTGCGTAGGAATCAATGACTCAAGGGTGTTTGTTCGTAATTTCCGGACCATCGGGCGTCGGCAAAACGACAGTTGTTAATCAAATTTTGCAGAAAGACGCAAGTGTTGCGCGAGTGATTACTTGCACTTCTCGAAAAATAAGGCCAGGCGAAAAGTCAGGAGAGGATTACATTTTTCTGACAACGGACAGTTTTCTGAAAAAAATTGCTGCAGGTGATTTCGCGGAATTTTCTGAAGTTTACGGCAATTATTACGGCGTACTGATCGAATCGATTCAAGAAAGTATGAAAAATCAAAAAATTTCGATTTTAAACGTCAATTGGGAAGGCTTTTCCAAAATTAAAAACGTAATGGGTGAAAAAATTTATGGAGTTTTTTTAACTCCGCCGTCCGAAGAAGAATTGGAAAATAGACTAAGGTCCCGAGCGACAGATTCAGAAGAGGTTATTCAGCGGAGATTAGCTGAAGCAAAAGAAGACATGTCGCACGCTTCGGAGTACAATTTTGTGGTCGAAAATAAAGACATAGATAAGGCGGTCGATGATATCCTAAAAATATTTAAGGAGGTTAGCGAACTTGAAAATCGTTAGGCTGATGATTTTCCTGCTTTTCACCGCCATTCCGAGCCACGCGTTAAATATCATAAGAGATGCAGAAATAGAGTTGGTTTTAACTGACATGGTGAAATCAATTTTTAAGGTGGCGGAATTAGATGAAAAATCTGCGAAGGTATTTGTTTTTAACTCAAAAGATATCAACGCGTTTACAATAGGGAACGGATATATTTTTGTAAGCTCGGAATTACTGTTCAAAATTACGGATGCGGCACAGCTAATGGGAGTTTTGGCACATGAAACCGCACACATCGCTGCCGGACACATTAACAGATTAATGAGCACTCTACAGCAGCAGTCGAGAAACAGAGGTATTGCTACTCTAGTCGGTCTGATTGGAACTCTCGCAACAGGTTCGGTTGATGCAATGGCTGCTTCTATCGGATATATCATGGCAGACGACAGATTGTTTTTAAGATACAGCCGAGGTGAAGAAGCAGCTGCAGATGCTTTAGGCTCTTCCTACATGAAAAAACTAGGATATAGCGTAAATAATATGACCAAAGTTTTCGAAATGTTCCGAGACTTGGAATTGATGAACGGCGGAGAACATGTTCCTGAATACATAAAATCGCATCCTTCTCCAGACAATCGTATTAAAGCTTTATCTCACAGAAATTCACCCGCAAAACTAACTAATTACGATGAACTGCAGAAAAAATATAAAAGAATTCGCACAAAATTAAGGGCTTATATAAAAGACGAATTGTCTATTAGAGATGATTATACCGAAGCCGTGTTTCAGCACTTGCAAGGAAAGTCAGACACCGCGATTAAGATTCTGCAAGATCTGTTAAAAAAATGTCCTGACGATGTATTCTATAAAGAGACACTAGCCCAGTGCTATTATGAATCCGGAAAAATTCAGGATGCTCTGAAACTTTACAAAGAGCTTTACACAAAAAAGAGTCATATTTTAATTAAGATAAGTTATGCGGAAACTTTAATTTCGGCGGATTCAAATTTAGACGAAGCAATATCTATATTAGAATCAGCTAAGTATATTGAGTGTTTTGATGATAGAATTTTTCATCTACTTGCAATAGCCTATGGGAAAAAACAAAAATTCGGATTGTCTTACCTCGCATTAGCTCGCGAAAAAATGTTGCTCAGCGAATATACTGCAGCTGAACAATTAATAAAAAAGAGCATTAAAGAATTCGAATCGAAAAAAGATCAAAATCACCTTCGTCAAGCGAAATATTTGAAAGAACTAATCGACCGAGCGAAATAAAGAATTGCGAAATCATCACGAGAAAGAACTTTGCTACGAGGTAATCGCAACTTTTAAATAAAACTAGAAGGTTCACACACTTGCTCTTCGATACTCCAACGCCTCTGCAATATGTTGATTTTCTATTAATTCAGATTCTGATAGATCCGCAAGGGTCCGTGCTAGTTTTATCACGCGATAAAAACCGCGAGCAGATAATTTTGCGCGATCAACGAAAGAATAAAGTAATTGCTTGGCAGATTCAGTTAAATATTTTTCGAGATCGGTTCCTTTTGCTTCGGCATTTGTTTGATGTTTTTTGTACCTTTCATATTGAATTTGCCGAGCCTTCATGACTCTCTGTTTAATTATTTCACTTGTTTCAAGCGTAGAACCATCTTGGCTGAAATCTTCGACCTTAATTTCGGGAACATTCACATATATATCTATGCGGTCCAGCAGCGGTCCCGAAATTTTGTGTAAATATTCCGTCCTACAACGAGGTGCGCGCGAACATTCTTTACCACCTACTCCCAAATATCCACAACGGCAAGGATTCATTGCTGCAATTAATTGTATTCTCGCAGGATACGTTACATGATTATTCGCACGTGCGATTGTTATATCTCCAGTTTCCAATGGTTGACGCAGGGATTCCAAAGCGGGACGAGAAAATTCCGGGAGCTCGTCTAAAAATAAAACTCCGTTGTGTGCAAGAGAAACTTCTCCCGGCTTTACGTTATTCCCTCCTCCAACTAACGCCACCAAAGACGCCGAATGATGCGGAGCACGAAACGGTCGATCGCAAATCAATCCACTTTCGTTCACCATTCCTGCCAAGCTGTGAATCATCGTCACTTCCAAAGATTCCTTTGCCGTCATCGAAGGAAGAATTCCCGGAATGCGTGACGCCAGCATCGATTTTCCAACCCCGGGAGGTCCGAGCATTAATAAATTGTGTGCGCCAGCTGCTGCGACTTCCACTGCTCGCTTCGCCAAAAGCTGACCTTTAATTTCGCTAAAGCATCCACAATTTTTTCCACTGATTTTCGGCAGATGTGATTTATCCATTTGTACTTTTGGAAGCTGCTGAATCCCCTTAAAGTGATTAATCAAATCTAACAAATTTCGCGGAGCCAAAACCGTGTTTTCGCCTGCCCAAATCGCCTCTTGCGCGCAATCTTTCGGACATATAAATACTTTGTGATTTTGATTCGCGAACATCGCTGCGGGCAGAACTCCCAAAACTTTTGAAATTCCTCCCGTCAAAGACAATTCCCCAACTGCAACAATATTCGCAACATCTTCTTGAGAAATGACATCGAGAGCGACAAGCAAAGCCAACGCTATCGGCAAATCGTAATGACTCCCTTCTTTTTGAACATCTGCAGGAGCCAAATTCACAGTAATCCTTTTAGCCGGAAGAGATATCCCCAATGAATACAAACTAGCGCGGATCCTCTCTCTGGACTCCGCAACAGCTTTATCCGGCAATCCAACAATGCTGAAAGTCGGCAGACCGTTTAACACTTGAATCTGCACATCTATTTCGA
>JAFQBQ010000154.1 GCA_017416635.1 Alphaproteobacteria bacterium
CTCTGCGAGACGACTTGGATCGACGAGATTTTACTTGCAATGCGATTGCTTATGATTCTGATACAAATAAATATATAGATTACCATCATGGAATCGAGGATATTCAGAGTGGTATCTTGCGGCATGTAAATGCAGAGCATTTTGTTGAAGATCCGTTGAGGATTTTAAGGCTTTGTCGTTTCGCAGCGCAATTAAATTTCTCAGTTTCTCCCGACACAATGAAATTAGTCACGAAAATGGTAAATCACGGAATGCTTCAAGAGCTTTCCAAAGAACGCATTTGGATGGAGGTTTCTCGAGCACTTGAAACTGAATCTTTTTGTAAATTTTTAGAAACCGCTCACGAATGCGGCGCACTGAAAAAATTAATTCCGTTCATTGATGAATATTTTGATGAAAAAAATCACGATAAATTTATTCAAATAAACACACGATTGGATTTTTTAAGAAACCATGAGCCGATTACAAAATTTGCATCGTTATTTTGCGAACTGAATTCTCAAAAAGAATCTGAAAATTTTCTAAAAGAAATTTTCGATGCGCTAAGCCCTCCGACGAAGTTTAAAAAATTCACAAACTTAGTTTTTTATAATGCAGGAACTGTTAATCCAAGTCTTTTATCTAACCTTGAAGCTTGCATCCAACTTTTCGAAAAATTTTCAAAAGACGAGTTTTTATTTACTGAGTTTTTATCAATCTGCGAAGCGGATTTGAATGCAATAGGGCCGGGGGATGATAAGCTTTTTGAGCAAATGAGACGTTTGTGGACTAAATTATCTAAAGTAAAAGCAACAGACATGCCGAACTTCTCAGAGCTATCAAAGGATAAAACCTTCGCCTCTCATTTTTTTAAGTTTAAAGCAGATATTATCAAGTCAACGATAGCAAAGTAACACTTTGAAATCATTTCATAGTTTGATTATTCGTACTTCTGCGCAAGTTTTCGCATGAGAGGTATGTGAATTTTTGCTAATTGCAATTGCTTGGCTTTGTCTTCTGCTTCGATGGTTATCCAATCAGGAATAGCTCCCCGAGATAAGAATCCTTCGAGATTTGTTGGACCGGCATTGGATTTTCTGACCAAAACATAGGAAGAATTAGTTTTTAAAAGTTCATTTACAGTAAGAGCTTCATCATACGATGGCCATTGCGTTATAATCAACGACGATATTATCCCCTTTTCTTGTCGATGATATGGAACTACGACTACATTTTGCTTTGAATAATACAAAATCTGCGTAGCATGATATGGATCACTCATTATGGTAACAGGTTTATCTGAAATTTTGTTCAATGATTTAAAAAATTCAATTTCGCTTAATTTTCTTTCTTGATCTACTCGGATAAGACGAGTATCTAAAAAACCTCCTTTCATCTCAAGAAATAATTGGCTTGAATTTATCACTGCAATAATCGAAATAGAAATTAACCGCAATTTTTTAGTTGATAATTTACTATATAGGAACTGCATGATTACGGGAAATGTCAACATCTGCATTGTAAAAATCATACGACAGGCCATTACTGTAAAAATCGCATAGCAGATAGCAAGGGTGGAAAGAATAGTCCAAAATTTATCGTTGGCATTTTCTTCTTCGGTTTTTATGACGATTTTATCGTACCATATGATTCCGAGCATAATAGATTCTATCGACCAAACAGTCGGAAAACTGATTGATTCAACGCGAAAGATCGGGGCTAAGTCCTGTATCGTTGGAAACCAGAACTTCCGTAAAAATTCTGAAGTGTTTCCTTCGATTCCTAATAAGAAATTCGGATAAAAATATAAGAAAACGGCGCCGATGATAGCTCCAAAACCAAATTTAGCTTTTATTGATGAAAAATCCGAAATCGCGAAAATGTAGTAATACAACGCAGCAGCCAAATAAAGGTTAATATGAGTTCCTGACAGTTCATCGTATAATTGTCGCTTTTCTAAATTCAAACAGAGAATGAGTAAAATAAAAGGTATATATATGTAGTGCTTTGGGAATGTCGGTATTTTCTTATCCGGAAGAGAAAAATCTATAGAAGGAAAATGCAAATTTTTGATAAATTCTGTTTTTGTCGGAATTTTATTAATAGTCTCAGGAAGAAGATCAGACAAACGCTTAATGAACTCAGATTTTGTTGAAGCATCGTTTGAAGCATTGGATAAAAGGGCATATATACGCTCAACAAAATCTAACTTTGCGAAAATTTCGCGGATAGGATCGAATAAAGAATCGAAATATTGTTTAAGGAAGTTCCGTTTTACGAAAGACGCGCAAATGGAAATAATCAAAAACACACTCAGGCATCTAATGAAGTTTAATTTTATTAAAATAATGCTGATAAAAGCAGCTGTAATTAAACTCTTACGGAACATTGTCTTCGGAGAAAGTTCTGGCATGATGAAAAACATCATAGCTTCACTTATTAAAACCATAGGTAAAGTCTCTATGGATGCCCAAAGACAAATTGCAGTTGCTAACGCTAACAATATTGATCTTCTGCATGATTGGGCGTAAATGAACCTTTCAAGCCTGTATAGAAAGCACAATTCAGTGAACATAATAAAAGCATGATGGTCAGGGCGTCCAAAACAAAATATTTCATTTTGTTTCGAATCCAACAAAAAAATTAATGCTGTTACGTATGCAATTTTCGGAGCAACTTTTCTCAAAATTCCTGCTAAAACTAGTGCATTAAAAAAGCGAAATATCGGAGCGATTATGAATCCGGCTATCTCGATTGATCTATCCAATGAACCTACGAATAAAGAAATAATCCACGTAAATCCGATTAGCAAAGCATCATATAAATGAGTCCAATATAATTCTGCACCGTTCGGGACGTTTACTCTATTTAACAAAGAGTACGAAACCGATCCAAAATTAAAAAAATCTCTTACGCGGGTCAGCATTACAAAGTCATCAGGATCGGTGAAAAGAAACGGAGTGTCTTCGGAACCAAATATTTGTCCGAAAATTCTTAGTTCCCATAAACAAGTAACGATTACTGTAACGATACCTAGAATGAAAACGTGTTTCAAATGTTTATATGTGTTCATTGTTCATTTTACTTGTCTTAAAACTTTGGTATTTTATTAAAATATAAACAAAATCTCAATTATTATATTGTGCTGCTTAATTTATCGATTTACTTGAAAAGTTGATAAATTTTATATATCCTGCAGCCGACGTATAAATCGGCAAGGATTTCTTTTGAAGTTAGAAGAGAAAATTGAAAAGTTGCTCGAAGCTCCGTTGGTCGGTCGCGGATACGAGTTGGTCAGAGTTAAAATTATATGCGGTAAGCGTCTCATTGTTGCTATTGATATTGAGCGTTCCGACTTCAAGCCAGTCACGGTGGATGACTGCGTAAAAGCAAATGAAGTGATTTCCGCACTTTTAGATGTTGAAGATTTTATCAAAGGAAGATATACTCTAGAAGTTAGTTCTCCCGGGGAAGTTCGTCCTCTTACCAAGATCAAAGATTTCCAGCGTTTTTGTGGAAAGGTGTCGAAAATAGAGCTTTTCGATCCAATCGGTGGTATGAAGAAATTTTCAGGAGAAATAAAGGAAGTGTGCGAACCTTCGAATAGCGTTACTGTTGTGGTTGCAAACGGTGATAACGTTGTTGATTTGGAAATTCCGCTCAGCAATATTCGAAGAGCAAGTGTAAAAAGA
>JAFQBQ010000155.1 GCA_017416635.1 Alphaproteobacteria bacterium
ATGTATATGAGGTGATTTTATGTATAGAAAAGCAATTAATGATCTTATGAAATGGAAAAACACGAAAAACCATATGCCGTTGATTATCAGAGGCGCACGCCAAGTTGGGAAAACATGGCTGATGAAGGAATTCGGTAAACAAGCGTATAAGAAGGTTGCCTATATTTCGTTCGATGATGCGCCAAGACTTGAAAGTCTTTTCAAGCAGGATATGAATATTAAAAGAATCATTGATGGTTTGGGTATTGAGGTTGGTTTTTCAATTACTCCTGAAGATACTTTGATAATTTTTGATGAGATTCAAGAAAACCCATTGGCTCTAACGTCACTCAAATATTTTTGCGAAAATGCGCCGGAGTACGACATTATTGCGGCTGGAAGTTTACTCGGAGTAACTCATCATAAAGGAACGGGATTTCCGGTTGGAAAAGTTGAATATCTTAATTTGTATCCATTGAATTTTCAGGAATTTCTTATAGCTGTTGGCGAAAAACAATTGCTTGAAATTATCCAAAACAATAATTTTGAAATGCAAAAAGTCTTTAAAGATAAAATCATCGATTTATTAAGACGATATTGTTATGTCGGAGGAATGCCAAAAGTTGTCAGTTTATATGCGGAAAATCGAGATTATCAGGAGGTCAGGAAACTTCAAAACAATATTCTCAATGATTACGAAAATGATTTTTCAAAACACATTTCTCCTGAACAGGTCGAACGCACTCGATTGTTGTGGCAAGCGATTCCTTCTCAGCTAATAAAGGAAAATAAAAAATGCGTTTATGGCAGAATTAAGGAAGGCGCACGCTCTAAAGATTTTGAGGTTTCCTTAAATTGGCTTATTGATTCGGGATTGGTTCACAAAGTTTCCAGAGTAACGGATCCGAAAATGCCTTTAAAAGCTTATGAAGATGTCTCAGCTTATAAATTGTTTTTACTGGATGTAGGACTTTTAGGAGCTATGACAGAAATCGATGTCAGATCTTTGCTTGAAAATGACAAGCTATTTAACGATTACAACGGAGCGATAACAGAGCAATATGTTTTGCAAGAATTTAAAACATTAGGTGATTTACCGGTATTTTATTGGGCAAGGAACAGGACCGAGTTGGATTTCGTGATACAACTGAAAAATGAAGTTATTCCTGTCGAAGCAAAGGCGACTATAAATCTTAAAGCCAAAAGTTTAAAAAGCTTCAGACAAAAGTATGAACCGAAAATCTCCATCAGAACCTCTCTGGCTGATTATGAAGAAAACAACAGGCTGTTCAATATTCCGCTTTACGATATTGGAAATGTTAAGCAAATATTCGCGCAATAATCGTTATTGATAATTGTGGTACAGAAAAACTAAAAATCGCTATTTTCCGTTGTTTCGACCGCTACAGCGGTCATTTTTGAAATTTGATAACTTATTGAGAACAAAGGAAAAGCAACTAAAAACTCTCTGCTGCGAGGTTGCGTAATAGGTATATCATTTCTCCTATGAAAAGCTAAGTAGTTATGGTACAATAAGCTGTTATGAATGCATATAGTTTAGACTTAAGAGAATTAGTGATAGCATTTGTGGAAGAAGGTCATTCACAAGCGGAGGCAGCGAGACAATTCAAGCTGTATTCGGGGACGGTAAGTAGATGGATAAAGTTGAAAAAGACAACCAGCGGTTTAAAAGTGGTTTCAGTGCCGAGAAGTCCGCACAAGCTTCCGTTGGATGACTTAGAAAAATACGTAAAGAAGCATCCGGATGCGTTTTTAAGAGAAATGGCTTCGCATTTTGGTTGTGGCAAAGACGCTCGAGAGCTCTAAAGAAATTGGAATTTACTCGAAAAAAAACAAAAAATTTACAGGGAACGAATCTCAGAGGAAAATATTTGTTGACAAATCAAGGAAACACATGAGATACCGTCTTTCGAGTCAATGGAGGAAAGCTAAATTTGGGTCGAAATTTGAAGAATTTTTGAGCATGCCGAACA
>JAFQBQ010000156.1 GCA_017416635.1 Alphaproteobacteria bacterium
GCATACTATATAAGATTTCGGATATTTTCAAGTGAATTTGGTTTTCGCTTATAATTTCATTGACTTCGTATGGTTTTTAAATAAAATTTTCATAAAATATTGAGATTCTCGGAGATAAAAATGAAGAAATTTTTTAATCGAAAATTATATTCATTGTTGATTGCTGGAATTTGTTTTTTCGCGGAAGGAATGACATCCCATGATTCTGATTTTATAACTCTGAACGGAAAAGTATTTGCAGAATTAGGAGATAAAATGATTTTTCTTGTAAATATTAATGATTTCATACCGAAGGTGGATAGTTTAAATGTTGTGAATAGCAATGATTCTAAAAACTTCGGAATTTCAATGAATAGAAAGTTGTCTCTTGCTACAAACAATCGCAATGAAACGTTATCAAAGAGCAAATCTTGTCCAAATATATTTTCTGTCGATAAAAATCTAGGCGGTACCGAAAGCGAAGATCAGATAAATGTTTTTCCTCCGACAACAAGGAAGTCTGAATACGGCCTTACGCATTTTGAGCTTCATTATGATCATTTTCCGACGGATATTTTAGCTACTGATGAAGAAAAATGTGCTTTTATTTGGCATTTGTTGCATGAACGTTTCCCTTTACTTGAAAAGCCAATAGGTAGATTTGAAATAAATGAAGAGTTGATTTCTCATGTTACGTTTTTAAACAACCAGAGTGATTCAGGATATGAAAAAATTGATCTGACGTACACTCTCAATTATTTGATAAAAATATTGCAAGATGCTCAAAATACAAGAGCAATCGGAGAAGAATTGTTTCTAGGACAAGATGGCTTGATTTTATATGATCCCGTCATTCAAATTTGTGATATAAACGATTTTCCATTACGATGTTACGAAAACAAAGTTGATCGAAGCGAAAGTTATACAAATTTCTGTTCGAAAAAAGTTAAGACTAAAGATGCTTCGCATTTTAATAGTGAGTCGGAAGCTCTAGTTCAAAGAAATGATGAGTTACAATAAACCTTCCTCAGATTCATTATATTAGTGATAATTTTGCAACACTTGGGCGCGGGTATTATATCGTCAAATTCTTAACAAAGTATTAAAATTTTATTAAATTTTCTCGTGTTTTTTAACATTTATTTAATTGATTTTTTGCGTTTTTTAGATTATCATGGGATAATATCGGAGTCTATGGAATTAAAAATGAAGGATTTATCCAACTTAATTTTGCGTTTATCGTTATTGTTTTCGTTGTGTTTTTGCTCGGGCGTTGAGGGGATGCAGAAAGTATTAAAGAATCCAAATAATACCATGACGAGGAAGATAGAGGTACAGACGAATGAGAAACAGATAAGTTTTGGTCGGTTTCCGAATGAGAATAAGGAAGTTTCAAAAACAGAAGATAAGAAAGTGCATAGGAGCAGTTCTTATTCATTTTCAAACGGAGGCAACATGGACTCCTGTCTACGGGCTACTACAAAACCTGATAAAATGAGTAATGATAGCTTAGCTGGTCGAAAAAGTAATTCGGGGCGACCGAAAGGTTGGTGGGAAGCTGTTCCATGGGCTCTGAAAAACAGAGATCTGTTGGATACGAGAGGCGAATCCGCTAGATCTGTTTTAATGATTTTTGGCAGACATATTCCCGATGCCGCGAATATTTCCGAACGTCCTCATTTAAGTGATAACGAAAATAGTGATGATGAAAAGACCGATGTGAGAGCTGAACATATCGGAAATGTTCAAGCAACAGAATTGATGATGCTGGGGGATGTTTTGAAGTGCGATAAGTACTTAACTCCGAAGTCCAGACGTAACGAGGCAACAGTACAGCTGATTACGTATAACATTAGAGCTCGCGGGGAGCCTTGTGATATTCGTATTTTAGATGCATTGCGTGAGCTAGATACAAAATTGGAAGCAAAAAGTGAATCTGATCTTTTAGGAAATACTGAATTTAAAAAAGCACAAAAAAACCCTGCATATCGCCCGGTGAATTCAAAGGGAGAGATCGGAGAGTCTGTTTATGATCTTTTAGGCAGAATGTATCCGACGCTCAATAGGGAGGCAGAAGAATTGCTTGAGGAAAAAAAGAAATGTCCGATAATATTTACTTGTTGGAATCGCATGAGTGGTAATTGTCTTGTCCGAGATTCGCTTGGATGTTTTGAATTGCCTGCTCAGAATTGGAAAAATGGTGGTATGATCCTTGCTCGACTTTATCCAGATTCACACTCAATAGAATTTTTTAGACATCCGGAGAGTGGTTTGCCTTATACGTTTTCTCCTGGGGAACTAACTAGGTTTATTTTGGCACATCCTAATTTTGAAAGGACGATAAGGTTTTCTGAAAAATTAGATGGTATTTTGCAGTCTAATAATTCGAATTCTAAAGAGGAAAAGTCTGAAGAAGTTGGCGGGCGAGGTCCTTTTCTTCCAAGTCTTATGGGAGGAGATGTGCATGCTAATGTCTTTTGGATGCCTAGAGCGTTAAGTCCAGGCTTTTCATCTATTTAGACTTATGGTTAATCAATTTGGCTGGCTTTTCTTTTCTTTCAGGCGTCTCGACTTATAGGGACGCCTGTTTTTGTTTTGCGTAGATTTTGAACAGCTAAAGTTAAAAATGTATTAACTATTTCATTTTTACCTGTTTTGTGATAGTCTTCGCCGTATTTATGATAAAGGAAATTGTAATGAGCACAGAATTATCTGATAAAGTGAAGTCGATTATCGCTGATAAGCTCGGAGTTGATCCAGCAAAGGTTGTCGATGAAGCTAAATTTGTAGATGATCTCGGCGCTGATAGCCTTGATACAGTTGAGCTTGTTATGGGGCTTGAAGAAGAGTTCGGCATCGATATTTCAAATACGGAAGGTGCAGGAATTCAGTCAGTAAAAGATGCGATAGAATTCGTCGAAAAGAAATGTAGCGAAAAATAAGAGGACTTGGCATGAAGAGGGTGGTAATTACCGGAATAGGAATGGTGTCTCCGTTAGCTCCGACTGCGACTGAGTCGTGGGCAAGGCTTACTAATGGAGAGTCAGGAATCGATAAAATTACGTCCTTCGATGTGAGCGATCTGACATCCCAAGTTGCGGGACAGGTTCCATCCGAGGAGACCAAAAAAGCAGCTACCCTTTTCAATCCCCTTGATTACATTTCTCAAAAAGAATTAGGCCGAATGGATAAGTTTGTAATTTATGCCATGGCCGCAGCTACGGAAGCGATGAAAGATTCTGGATTGCAGGACAACTTATCCGATGAAGAAAGAGAACGCACCGGAGTCATTATCGGTTCTGGAATCGGCGGTTTGTCTACCATATTCGATACATCTGTAAAATTAAAAGAAGCTGGGGCGAAGAGAGTTTCGCCTTTTTTCATTCCTTCTTCGTTAATTAATTTGGCGTCGGGACATGTTTCTATTAAATTTGGACTCAGAGGACCTAATCATGCGGTGGTTACGGCGTGTGCTTCGGGAACTCATGCAATCAGCGATGCCGCTCGCTTAATCAAAACGGGTGAAGCTGATGTTATGGTCGCGGGAGGAGCAGAGGCAGCTGTCTGTCGTTTAGGCGTTGCAGGATTCGCGGCAGCTCGGGCGTTAACGACGCATTACAATGATTCTCCGAAAGAGGCGTCTCGTCCTTGGGATAAAAATCGTGATGGGTTTATTATTTCGGAAGGTTCGGGAATTGTTATTTTGGAAGAGTTGGAGCATGCGAAAAAACGCGGCGCAAAAATTTACGGTGAAGTTGCTGGATACGGTTTGTCTGGCGATGCGTATCATATTACGGCACCATGTCCTGATGGTAATGGAGCTTGTCGAGCGATGCGTAATGCCTTGGCTTGCGCAAACATAAATCCTGACCAAATTGATTACATCAACGCGCATGGAACTTCTACTCCTGCGGGAGATAAAGGAGAGCTGAGCGCGGTTGAAACAGTTTTTGGTTCTGATGCAAAGCTTTCTATGTCATCTACAAAATCTTCGATTGGACATTTGTTGGGAGCCGCGGGAGCTGTCGAAGCGATATTCACGACTTTGGCTATCAGAGATCAAGTTGCTCCAGC
>JAFQBQ010000157.1 GCA_017416635.1 Alphaproteobacteria bacterium
ATTCTGTTATTGTTTTCAAGAATGTGATACATTAGCGCGTATTGTTATGGTTTAGAATTATGCTGTTTTCCAAATTTTTTGCGCCGACTTTAAAAAATATTCCGTCAGAGGCGAAGATTGTGTCGCATCGTTTAATGCTTCAATCGGGAATGATATCGCAAACTGCGTCAGGAATTTATTGTTGGCTACCGCTGTCGGTTCGAGTTATTGATAAAATCACAAGAATCATATGCGAAGAGCAAGATAAAATAGGAGCAAACCGTGTTTTCTTCACGACTATTCAGCCGGCAGAACTTTGGATGGAAAGTGGTCGATATGATGATTACGGAAAAGAAATGCTTCGGATTGTCGATCGAAAAGATAACAATTTTTTATATAGTCCGACTAACGAAGAGCAGGCAACGGATGTTTTCAGAAGATATGTAAAAGGTTACAAAGGATTGCCCGTAATTTTATACCAGATTCATTGGAAGTTTCGTGATGAAATTCGTCCGCGTTTCGGAGTTATGAGAGGTCGCGAATTTTTGATGAAAGATGGTTACTCTTTCGCTTCAAGTTTTGAAGAAGCCGAAGAAATTTATCGCCGAATTTTTAAATCTTACATAGCGATTTTCAGAAGAATCGGATTAACTCCTATTCCTGTTCAAGCTGATTCGGGAGCGATTGGTGGAAACATGAGTCATGAGTTTCATGTTTTAGCAGAGACGGGTGAAAGCACGCTTTACTATGATAAAAAATTGCTGACCGCATCAGACGAAGAGTTAATGACGACTTTTGCAGTATCTGATGAAAAGTATGATCCGAAAGTTACACCAATTCCGGAAAGTGAGTTGCAAGTGTCTAAGGGAATTGAAGTTGGGCACATATTTTATTTCGGGAAAAAATATTCTGAACCGATGAACGCATTTGTTTTGGATAAGGACGGGAATAAACTCTATCCTGAAATGGGTTCGTATGGCATTGGAGTTTCCAGGTTGGTGGCCGCAATTATTGAAGCGTCTCATGATGATCGCGGAATTATTTGGCCGGAACCTGTCGCTCCGTTCGACGTAACGATTTTAAATCTACATACAAAAAATGCAGAATGTTGTGCCGCTGCTGACAAAATTTACGAGGCAATTTCTGCACGTAAGGAAGTTTTGTACGATGACCGCGATCTTTCTATTGGTGAAAAAATGGCGGATGCGGATTTAATCGGAATTCCATGGCAAATTATCATTGGTCAGAAAAATTTGGCGAACGGAATTATTGAAATCAAAAAAAGAGCGACAGGAGAAATTACAAAAATGTCGCTTGAAGCCATTATTGAAAGATTTTCGAAGTAATGTTCGGCACGGAATTGTTTTTAGCATGGCGATATATTAAGTCAAAGGGACGCGAAAAAGCGATTTCCGCTATAGCTGCGTTTTCTTTGGTTGGAATTGCGCTCGGAGTTGCGACATTAATAATAGTAACATCGGTGATGAACGGATTTCGTAAAGAATTTACTGAAAGAATAATCGGATTTAATGGACATATTTCATTGCATCCTGAATTTGTGATTGATGATCTCGATCATACCGTAAATTTGCTGAAAGCTATTCCAGGAGTAACAGAAGCAGTTCCGTTGGTCGAAAGTCATGCGTTGGTTTCAGGAAATCACATTGTGCGAGGGACGTTGTCTTGCGGAATTTCTTTTGAAGATTTGAAACGAAAAAAGTTAGTTTCAGAAAATATTGTCAGCGGAAACATAGAAAATTTTAACGATAAAAATTCGATTGTTTTGGGAACGTCACTGGCGAAACGTTCCGGTTTTTTTATTGGAGATGATGTCGTCATTATTGTTCCGGAGTTGGATAGTACAGGATTCGGATTTGTTCCGCGGAAAAAAACTTTTAAATTGGTCGCAACTTTCAAATCGGGAATGCATGAATACGATAATACGGTTTCGTTTATTCCTTTGGAGATCGCGCAAAAATTATTTAAGCAAAAAAA
>JAFQBQ010000013.1 GCA_017416635.1 Alphaproteobacteria bacterium
CGATGTCGAATTCATTTGGATTCGGCGGAACGAATGCAAGCTTAATTTTGAAGAGGTTTGCATGAGCGCTGCTCGAGGAAGTCGAGAGTGCATAAAAACTGTAGCTTTTTTGCTTGCGTTTTTTGCAGTAATTGGGTACGGTTTTTTCCTTACATTTAAAGAATCATCGTTTTCTTCGCAAGATTACGTAGTTATTGCGCCGATAGATGATGTCAATCGCATATCAAATACGTTGGTTGAGAGGCATATTTGCGATAATGCTTCTTTTGCAAAATTTGTTCTGAAAATACTAACTTTCGGTGGAATAATCGTAAAAGTCGGAGAATATGAATTGCCTGACAATGTTTCAGTTTGGGATGCGATTCATATCATGGCGACGGGGAAATCCGTACTGCACAAATTTTGTATTCCTGAGGGGTTTCCTGTTGTTAGAGTATTGCGAAAATTACGAGAAAATAAATTTCTGCAAGGCGATATTACAAAAATTCCTGAAGAAGGAAGTTTGATGCCAGATACTTATTGCTTTACCTATCCGATGACGCGGCAAAAAATTATTGATATGGCGCAAGCGTCCATGAAACAATTTTTAGACAAAGAATGGCAGAAAAGATCCCCATTGTGTACTCTGAAAAATCCTCAGGAGGTTTTGACGTTGGCCTCGATTATTGAAAAAGAAACCAATATTATGCATGACGCTGTTGCGGGTATGTATTTAAATCGTCTAAGAATTGATATGAAGCTACAAGCCTGCCCTACGGTAATATATGCTATGGTTCGTGGAGAAAAATTTGCTCGGGAACCGACTTATAAAGAGGTAAAAATTGATAATCCTTATAATACATTTGTTTATAAGGGACTTCCTCCTACTCCGATTTCGAATCCGGGAAGAAAAGCGATTCTTGGGGTTTTGCATCCGAAAGAGTCTCCGTGGCTGTTTATGTATTATGACAAAAGTATGTCGAAGCCAGCTTTTGCGAAAGATTATGCAGAGCATCGAAAAAATATTGCTAGAATCCGCCAAATTCCGTTATCTAAAATCAGATAAAATGTAGCTAAATTTTGTTAGTCGTTGTAGAATACCAAGACATGTTTGGAGATAGTTATGTCAGAGATGATTTCAGGCTTTGAGCTAGCCAAAAGAAATGGTGAAAAAGCGATCGCTATGATCGTTAATGGAAAAGAAGTTGATTTGTCCAGTTTGGTCGATGCAACTGCGCAGGTCGAGTTCATAACAAAAAATAGTCCTAAGGCTATAGAAATTATCAGACACACTACAGCTCACATAATGGCTCAGGCCATTAAAACGCTTTGGCCATCAACGCAATTGGCGATCGGACCTGTAATTGAGAACGGATTTTATTACGATATTTCTTGCGATCATCAATTAGTTCCGGAAGATTTCGAAAAAATCGAACAAAAGATGAGAGAGATTATAAAGACCAACTACAAAATCACTAGGGAAGATATTTCTTCGGCGCAAGCGTTGGAGCTTTTTAAGAATGATAAATTCAAAATCGAATTGATAACGGATTTGAACGTCGACACGGTAAGTATTTATCGACATGAAGATGCATTCGTTGATTTGTGCCGCGGACCGCATTTGCCGGGAACAGGCAGCGCACCAACGCATTTCAAAATAATGAAAATCGCAGGAGCATATTGGCGCGGCGATTCTAAGCGCGAGATGCTTCAACGAGTTTACGCGACGGCATGGCAGACGAAAGAAGATTTAGAAAATTATCTTCATAATTTAGAAGAAGCGGAAAAAAGAGACCATCGCAAAATCGCGAAAGATATGGATCTTTTCCATATGCAAGAGGAATCTCCAGGCTGCATTTTCTGGCATCCGAAAGGCTGGATTATGTATAATGTCCTAAAGGATTACATCCGTCGTTGCATTTTGAAAGACGGATATGTCGAGGTTTGCACTCCGCAGCTTGTTGACAGATCTCTTTGGGAAGCTTCAGGACATTGGGAAAAATATCGCGAAAATATGTTCATTGCAGAATCAGAAGGAAGGATTCTTGCGGTGAAGCCGATGAATTGTCCAGGCGCGATTCAAATTTTTAAGCAAGGTGTGAAAAGTTATCGCGATTTGCCTCTTCGCATGGCGGAATTCGGATATTGTCATCGCAATGAGCCGTCAGGTTCGCTCTACGGAACGATGAGAGTTCGAGGATTTACGCAGGATGATGCGCATATTTTCTGTACGCCGGAACAAATTAATTCCGAAACGAAAAAATTCTGCAATTTGCTTTCGAAAATATACAAAGACTTAGGATTTGAATCTTTTTCGGTGAAATTTTCGGATCGTCCAGAGAAAAGAACAGGTTCAGATGAAATTTGGGATTTATCTGAAAAGTTATTGAAGGAAGCAACGGAAGAAGCGGGGTTAACTTGCACTTTGAATAAAGGCGAAGGCGCGTTTTACGGTCCGAAACTGGAATTTTCTCTGAAAGATAAACTTGGTCGAGAATGGCAGTGTGGTACGTTGCAAGTGGATTTCCAATTGCCTGTTCGATTGAATGCTTATTATACGGGTGAAGATGGCGAAAAGCATCATCCGATTATGTTGCACAGAGCGGTGTTGGGGTCGCTGGAAAGATTTACGGGAATTTTGCTGGAGAATTACGCGGGGAGGCTGCCGTGGTGGTTGACTCCGGTGCAGATGGTTTTTGCGACTATCACAAATAATTATGATAGTTACGCAGCGGCGCAATGTGAAAAATTTACAGAGGCGGGAATTCGTTGCGAGACGGATACGCGTTCCGAAAAAATTTCGTATAAAATAAGAGAGCATACGATATCTAAAATTCCGGTTATTGCGGTTATTGGAGAAAAGGAAGCGCAAAACGGAACGTTGACGTTGCGTTATTTGGATGGGACTCAGGAAACGATGTCAGCAGATGAAGCGATCGCGTTTATGCAGAATCGCTGTGCGACACCTAAGATATAAGTTGAGTCTGAATTTTTGGAGGAATTGTGCTGAATTTAATATCTCAGAAGATTTCAGGAAAATTTGTTCTTCCTCTGGTCGAAGGAGGAAAAGGAGTTTCGATATCTAACGGTGAGACGTGCGGAGCTTGGGCTGCAAATGACGCTGTCGGAACTTTTTCTGCTGTTAACGCTGATTCGTACGATGAGGCGGGGAATGTTATTCCGCAGATTTATCATGGAAAGACCAGAGAAGAACGGCGCAGAGAATTAATAGAATACGCAGTCAATGGAGGAATCGCTCAGGCGAAAATCGCAAGAGAGCGTTCGAACGGGCGCGGACGTATCCATATGAACGCGCTTTGGGAAATGGGCGGCAGCCAAGAAATTATCACAAGGATTCTCGAGGGTGCGAAAGATTGCATTCACGGAGTCGTTTGTGGAGCAGGGATGCCTTACGAGCTATCGGAAATCGCAGCGAAGTTTAAAGTTTTCTATTATCCGATAGTTTCATCAGATCGTGCTTTTTCTGCATTGTTCAGACGTTCGTTTAAGAAGTGCGTTGAGTTTTTAGGCGGAGTTGTCTACGAAGATCCTTGGCTAGCGGGCGGCCATAATGGTTTGTCGAATGCTGAATCTCCAACTAATCCAATGAATCCGTATTTGCGCCTGGTAAATTTGCGCAAGGTGATGAATTCATTTAATTTGAAATATCTGCCTATTATCATCGCCGGAAGTGTCTGGTGGCTTTCCGAGTGGGCGGACTATATCAATAATGACGAACTCGGAAATGTTGCGTTTCAATTTGGAACGCGTCCGATTTTAACCACCGAATGTCCAGTTGCGAAAGCTTGGCAGCCGAAATTTATGGCATTAAAGCGTGGCGATGTAAAATTAACGCGATTGAGTCCGACAGGATTTTATTCTTCTGCAATTAATAATGAAATGTTAGCAGATTTAATTGCACGACAGGAACGTCAAGCTCCGATTGTTGAACAATCCGATTTAAAGGTCTCAGTGTTCGGAAATGAAGTTTGTTTGGATGAATCGTTCCGTGAAAAGGTGAGCTTTTGGACGGCACAAGGATTTTCCGCGGCGATGCTAACTCCGGATAAAACCGTTGTTTTCGTAACTCCGGAACAGTCAGTCAGCATTTTACAAAGTCAGAGAAACTGCTGTTGCTGCTTAAGTGCATGTAGATTCAGTAGCTGGTGCCAAACGAAAGGTTCTACAGGGAGAATTCCAGATCCTCGAAGCTTCTGCATTCAAAGAAGTTTGCAAGAAGTCGCGCATGGCGGAAATCTGGATGAAAATTTGTTGTTTGCAGGACATTCTGCATATCGGTTTGCTGAAGATCCTTTTTATGCGAACAACTATATTCCTACGACAAAAGAGTTGATTGAACGAATTCAAACGGGATATTAACGGTGCAGCGCATAGCAAAAAGAATTGCGGAAAGCGGCGCGGCATCTAGGCGGGAAGCTGAAAAATTAATCGAACAGGGAAGAGTTACAGTTGACGGGCAGTTGGTGCTTTCTCCTGTTTTTTTTGTTGAAGATTCTCAAGTTGTATCGATTGATGGAAAGGCTATCGGACGCGAAGAAAATCTCCTGATTTGGAAAATGAACAAGCCGCGAGGGTATCTTACGACGAAGCGCGACCCACAATCTCGAAAAACTGTTTTCGAGTTATTGCCGAAAATTCCTCATCGAATGATTTATATCGGGCGACTAGATTTTAATTCAGAAGGATTGTTGCTATTTACGAACAGCGGAAAGTTTGCGAGATATCTTGAATTGCCTTCCACGGGAGTGCGAAGAAAATATAAAGTGCGTTTTCACGGCTCACTGACAGAAGAAAATATTCGTGCGCTGCGAAAAGGCGTTACGATCGACGGCTTTCGCTACGGTCCGATAGACGTTAAACTCGAGCGCGCGGTCGGTTCGAACTCTTGGGCGATTTTTACATTAAACGAAGGAAAAAATCGAGAAATTCGAAGAGTTTTGGAACATTTTAATTGTGAAGTGAACCGCCTTATTCGGATCAATTACGGCTCAATATCTCTCGGTGAACTTAGGTTAGGAGCAGTTCAAGAGTTATCGCCAGGGGAATTAAAAAGTTTTGTTAAGAATACGAAATTTTCGGATAGTGGAACGTTGCAATAAGTTATTTTCGTAAAACATATCATTAAGAGAAGTTTTGCAGCATGGCAATTTAATTACATTGTGGTGGGATTGCGTCGTCATTACATTTCTCGTAACAATATCAGAAAAAGCAAAGCATCTTAAATGTTGAATAATTTCCTGAACAGGGGAAAAAAACAAAAATTCGGTGTCACGTATTTGTTTTATCAAGATTTTTAGAATTTTTGGATTTTTGCACTTGATGCGATCTAAATAAAAATGTATAAAGCTAATCAAGGAAAGAAGAATATGTAGTTCTTCTGTTATTTTGGTTTGGAAAGAATATGAGACTGTACGAAAATATTTTTATCGCCCGGCAGGATCTCTCTCAGCAACAAATTGAGGCTTTGGGAGTGAATTTGGGATTGTATGTAACGCAAAATGGCGGAGAAGTCGCGCGCAGCGAATACTGTGGTCTTCGGAATCTTGCGTATCCTATCAAGAAAAATCACAAGGGACATTATTATATCATTCAGATGAAAGCATCTGGAGAGGTTGTTGCGGAATTGAATCGTATGATGAAAATCAACGAAGATATTATCCGTCACTTGATTGTAAAAGTTGATAAGTTTGAAGATAAAGAAAATTTGATTTCGCAA
>JAFQBQ010000014.1 GCA_017416635.1 Alphaproteobacteria bacterium
AACATGAGTACGAAAAAGAGAAGTTATAAGATTGACATTTTAGTCAAATGTCCCTATATAATACTCCAGATTCTAGTTGAAGAGAGAACAAGATGCAAGTTAAAGAAAAGGTTTTAGTTTCCAGAACCATTGCGGTCCCCGCCGACACTAATCCTTGGGGAGATATTTTTGGCGGTTGGATTATGTCCTTAATGGATATCGCCGCCGGCAGTATTGCAGCAAGATTGGCTCGAGGCAGCATAGCAACGAAAGCTATCAATAATGTAACATTCGATACTCCTATTTTTGTAGGAGATGAAGTTTC
Organism: Alphaproteobacteria bacterium; assembly: GCA_017416635.1. Taxonomy (GTDB): domain Bacteria; phylum Pseudomonadota; class Alphaproteobacteria; order UBA3830; family UBA3830; genus UBA3830. The sequence continues at coordinate 305 of JAFQBQ010000014.1, forward strand.
GGTTTACGCCGAAGTAGCTAAAATCGGAAATACATCCATGACATTGGAAGTTTCTGTTTCAATCAGAAGAAAAGGACAGAGCGAAGAAATTCCAGCCGTAAAAGGAACTTTCGTAATGGTCGCATTAGACGAAAACAGAAGACCGCGCCCTGTGAGAGCTTTTTGGCCAGACTCCGAAAAATAATTGAGTGTTTCGGCGTTTTTTTGTAAGATTAGCGACGTCTTTAATTAGGTGGAATGAAATGAGCAAAGATGACAGCAACGAACAAGTTGAAGAATCTACTGATGTAGAAAAAGAAGAATCTGAAAACAGTGAAGAAAAGTTACTCGAGCAAAACGCTGCGCTGAAAGATTCTTTGCTAAGAAAAATTGCTGAGATTGAGAATTTACGCAAAAGATTAGAGAAAGAAAAGGAAGATGCTGTAAAGTACGCCAACAAATCGTTTGCCCGCGACTTACTAAGCGTTCTTGATAATTTCGAAAGAATCAGCGAAAACTCTGACAAGGTTAAAAGCGAAGTAAGCGGCAATCCAAGTTTAAAAGCATGCTTCGATGGTATTTTAATCTGCGAAAAAGATATTCTATCTACATTTAAAAAGTATGGAATTTCCAAAATTGAAGCGCATCGCGGAGATAAATTTAATCATGAATTTCACCAAGCGATGTGTGAAGAAAAAGATGATGAAGTCGATGCTGGAGCAATCGTGCAAGTCCTGCAAAATGGATATACGTACAATGAACGCTTGCTGCGTCCGGCAATGGTAAAAGTTGCAAAAAAATGAGTCAGTCGATAGATTGTCTTCGAGAACTGTTGGATGATAAATCAGTTTCTGGAATGCCGGTCTGTGTCGATCTTGATGGAACATTAATTGCCGAAGATGTGTCGTTTTTAGCGTTTCGCGAGTTTATCCGAAGCGACTGGCGCAATATCTTCAAATGCGTATTTTGGTTGTTGCGTGGAATGTCTTATTGTAAGTATGAATTATCCAAGTGTCAGCCGATTCCGATTGAGAAAATTCATTATAATTGCGAGTTAATGAAAGAACTTAAAAAACGAAAAGGTATCTCGCCGATAATTTTAGCAACGGGTGCTCCACAAGTTTATGCAGAGCATCTTGCGAAAGTTATCGGCGTGTTTGATGAAGTATTATCCAGCACGTCTGATATAAATTTTGTAAGAGAAGAAAAAGCAAAGAAATTAGTTGAGAAATTCGGCGAAAAAAAATTTATATACATTGCAGATTCCGATTTGGCCGTTTGGGTAAAAGCCCTTGGCGGAATTATTGTGAAGTGCAAAAATGGTGTTTGGAATTTTCAGAAGTTTGGTTTTGCAAAAAGTTAATCAGTTCGAGAAAGTTTTATGCAGCGAATCGGAAATGTTTTACAAAAATTATCTAATGCGGAACTGCCGACGCCGCAGATGGATTTGTTTTCGAATTGGGAAGAAATAGTAGGAAAAGAGATCAGCGAAATAGTTCGTCCGCACAAAGTTGGAAAATTTCGAGATATAAATATTCTTATTTTAAAAGCCCAAGCAGGCTGCGCCGTGGAAATTCAGCATGATTCATTGCACATTCTGAATTTAGTAAACAAATATTTCAGAAAAAAAATATTCTCTGTGGTTAGAGTTGTGCAGTAAAGTACCAATTTTCAAAATAAGAATATTTAGGAAAAATTAACGATTCTACTATATAATCATTCCGTTGGATGGTGGCGGATTAATGAATCGTTTTTGGCAGTATGGACTAGCAGCAGTTGTTTTTATAGCGGTAGCGGTTTACGTTATTAAGCCAAAAGCTCGCAAAATTCGCCCCTCTGCAGAGAGTGTGACGACATTGACCGTTTCACCATCGAAAATATCAACCGTTTTAGAATCAATTGGTACGGCAGTCTCAAATGAATGCGTAGACATAAAATCCAATGTCACAGAAAAGATTGAGTCGGTGCATTTTTCGGATTGTGAATATGTAAAGCAAGGACAAGTTCTTGTTCAGCTTAATATTAAGAAGAAATTAGCGGAAAAAAAGCAGATTGAGGCAGAAGTTCAACTGCAAGAAAGAGAAGTTAAAAGATTGAGTGCGCTGAAATCTAAAAAAGTGATTCAAACGCGAGATTACGACAATCAATGCAGCGCGCTATCAAAAGCGGAAGCGCAATTAGAAAAAGTTAACGCCGAAATTGAAGAAAGTACGATTTCTGCTCCTTTCGAAGGTTTCCTCGGCATGAGGCAAATTTCCCCAGGCGCGTTAGTGACATCAGGAACAATCATCACAACGCTAGATGACGTCAAAAAGCTGAAAGTCGATTTTTCTGTTCCTGAAAAATATAACTCACTCATCACCCTTCATTCAAAAATTACGGCTACAAGCACCGCTGTTCCAGATCGAAAATTCACAGGAGAAATTTCTGCGGTAGTTCCGAGAGTATCGACGACTTCCAGAAGTATTTCTGTCAGGGGAATTATTAATAATTCCGATTTAAAACTACGCCCGGGCATGATGTTGCAAATTATGATACCGCTGAAGGATAAAGAAGGCATTCGCATTCCCGAAAAAGCAATTTCAAGCATCGGCGAAAAGCATTTCGTTTTTGTTGCAAATGGGAATAAGGTCGAGCAGAGGTTCGTCGAAACCGGAGATCAGACACAAGGTATTGTTGAAATTATCAGCGGATTAGAAATCGGCGAAAAAATCGTTAACGATGGAATTATAAAACTTTCGAACGGTTCCGAAATCGTCATAGAAAAAGATGATACTGAAGAATTTCGCGAATTACTTAAACAGAAAGATGCGTCCGAATGAATATTTGTCGATTTTCCGTAACTCGTCCTGTGGCAGTCATCGTTTTTATGACGATTTTCATTTTATTCGGATATTTAAGTCTTAGTAAATTGCCGGTACGTGAGTATCCAAACATTGAAACACCGACAATCTCCGTTATGACGACTTACACAGGAGCTTCGTCCGAAATTGTCGAAACAAAAATCACGCAAATTTTAGAAAATGCTGTTGCCGGAATTGAGGGCTTGGATAATATCTCCTCCACAAGCAAAGAAGGAAAATCCACCATCAGATTGGAGTTTTCAATAAACCAAGATATCGACGTTGCCGCAAACGATGTTCGAGACAGAATTAATCAAGTAATGAGCAGACTGCCTGACGATGTTTCTACCCCTGTAGTTCGAAAAATGGACACTGACAGCATGCCTGTAATGATTATATCCGTTACGAGTGATAAGATAACGCAAATGGAATTATCAGATTATGTGGACAGATACATAATCGATAGATTCTCGGTCATTGACGGAGTTGCCTCTGTAAACATGATGGGCAATTTTGAGCAATCTATGCGAATTTGGCTTAATCGAAAGGAAATGGCCGCCAGAAAAGTAACAGTTGAAGATGTCACGAAGGCATTAAGGCAGGAAAATGTTGAATATCCGTCCGGAAGACTTGAATCTGTTTACAAAGAATATCCGATTACTGTTGATAAACGATTTAATAAGGTGGAAGACTTCCGAAATCTGATCGTATCGAAAGATGATTTTGGAAATTTTATAAGGCTAGGCGACATTGCAAAAATTAATGTTGAGCCGAAATCTCAGCGCAGCGTATTTAAAGCGAACGATCAAATGGTTATTACTTTTGGAATCTCCAAACAATCCAGAGCAAACACTCTTACGATTGCAAAAACTGCTAGAGAGCTAGTCGACCAACTACAAAAACAATTACCTGACGGCATGAAAATAAAAGTGTTAATGGATAATTCGAGTTTTATTTCCGATTCTATTAATGAAGTTTTTATATCGATGCTGATTGCCGCAGTTTTGGTTTTTTGCATAGTGTTTGTGTTCATAGGTTCGGTAAAGGCTGCGCTTATTCCGTCAGTCACCGTCCCAATTTCATTGATTTCAGCATGTATGGTTTTGAAATTAGTCGGAGCGAGCATAAATATGCTTACGTTGCTCGCGATGGTTTTAGCAGTCGGTATTGTCGTTGACGACGCAATTTTAGTTCTGGAAAATATTCAGCGTAGAATCGATGAAGGTGAACCGCCTTTAAAAGCTTCCGCGTTAGGAACGCAACAGGTTTTGTTCGCGGTTATATCTACAACGGTAGTTTTGCTTGCGGTTTTCCTTCCGATAGGAATGCTTCCAGGAAAAGCCGGAAAATTATTTATAGAATTTTCGATAGCGATATCTTCTGCCGTCTGCTTTTCATCGTTCATCGCTCTAACGCTAACTCCGATGTTGTGCAGCAAACTTTTGAGTAAACAAAAAATTGCAAAATTTCAAAAAACCGTAGATTCCGCATTAGCAAAATCCAAATCATCTTACAAAAAACTTTTGGAGAAACTTTTGAATTATCCAAAACAAATAATCGCAGCATTTTTCGCGATATTAGTTGTGATCGGATTGATATCGGCAAACATGGTCGGAGAATACGAACCAAAAGAAGATCGCAATCAGTTAATGATAAAAGTATCGGCGCAGGAAGGTACCGGTTTGTATGAAATGGTAAATTATATGAATACCGTTTTATCTTCTATTCATTATTTATATGACGAGAATTTCGCGACCAATATATTAATGAGTATTCCTGGATTTGGTCCGGCATCTGGAGATGTGAATTCCGGAATATTTATGATTAATTTAGTCGACAAGAAAAAACGAGATAAATCTGTATTTGATCTTATCCAAGATTTAAATAAAAAATTGCAGCAAATTCCTGGAATCAAAGCCCATACAATTTTGCCGATGGGAATTTCTCCCGGCGGATCGTATCCTCTGCAATTTATATTGGGCGGATATAGTTACGAAGAATTAGTGAAGTGGCGCGATATTATTCTTCACGAAGCAGCACAATCTCCCTATATTTCAAACATTGACACCGACTACAAAGAAACTACTCCGAAATTGAGGGTAGCGATAGATAATGACCGCGCGGGAGATTTAGGTGTTACGACCAGCAATATCGGATCGACTTTAGAAGTTATGCTAGGCTCGAAGCAGGTAACGACTTTTACCGACCGAGGTCAAGAATATGATGTCATTTTGCAATCAGATAAAAGAGAAAGTGTACACGACATCTCGAATATCTACGTAAAATCCGCAACATCTGAGCTTATTTCGCTCGATAATCTTATCAATATCAGAGAAGTCGGAGAGGCAGCAAAATTAGGCCGACAAAATAGAACTCGCTCAATCACAATTTCCGGAAATATTTCTCGCAATCACTCCTTGAGCGAAGGAATAGATTTCTTGAAAAAAGTCGTGAAAGAAAAATTACCAGAATACGCTCAAATTCACTACAAAGGACAAACAAAAGATTATAATGAGTCACAGGGAAGCATGGCGTTTATCTTTATTCTTGCGCTATTAGTTTCATATTTTGTTCTTGCAGCGCAATTCGAAAGTTTTGTAAGTCCGTTTGTCGTTATGTTGACTGTGCCAATGGGAATATTCGGTGCTCTGCTGGCGATGTACTTGTGTAATTTTACAATAAATATCTATACGGAAATTGGATTAATCATGCTAATCGGATTATCCGCCAAACAGGGAATCATTATCGTAGAGTTCGCGAACCAATTACGCGACGAGGGTTTACCATTTAAAGATGCTTTACTGAAAGCATCGGAATTAAGACTAAGGCCAATCGTAATGACAGGAATTTCAACAGTAATCGGAGCTGTTCCGCTTTTGCTTGCAACAGGAGCGAGTTCCGCCAGCCGCCAAAATTTAGGAGTCGTCGAAGTTTTTGGCGGACTTAGCGGAGTTTTATTAACATTGATTATAGTTCCGTTTGGATATTCTTTATTCTGTCGAAACTCCCGTTCTCCAAAAGAAATTGAAAGGAAATTGCTTGAGGAAGAAAAAGTTAAATAATCTATAGAGTTAAAGTTTTACAAAAATTTTTTATCAAATTAATTGAATGCAATTATAAACAATAAAAATAGATCAATTATAGGTGATTTAAACGTAGAATTCGAAGAGATAGGCAATACCTCGTTCTGTGAAGAAGATTTGCGCTCCGATAAGCTTCTTTCACGTTCTGCAAATAGCTTTTCTCTATCTATTTACTCACTTAAATGGATGGCGTTGCCTCCATCTTTTTTAGATATGTACATAAAGTTGTCAGCGATCATGATTGCTGAACGCAACGGCAGATCTTGAGTTTCGACATGACAAACTCCGATACTAACGGAACAATGTACGCCTTGAAAATCTCTTTCCGATATGTTGCCTTTTATCCTGGATGCGATTGTGAACGCGTCATCTCTGGAAACATTTCGCAAGAAAACTATAAATTCGTCTCCACCGTATCTCGCGATAAAATCTCCCGCTCTTATATTATTCTTGATCTGCTGAGACACATGCTGCAACACGATATCCGCGAAAGCATGCCCGCGTTCATCATTTATAGTTTTGAGCTTGTCGACATCAATCATGCAAACGGCAGAATAATGAAGAACTAACGTGCGATTTCGAATATAATCCTCCAAAAATCCGCGGTTATACACTCTCGTTAACATATCTAAAGAGGACTGATATAAATTTCTTCTTATATCTTGATAAAAATTTTCCAATAATCTCTTCTGCTTGATATGTGCGTTGATTTTGCAAGCAACAACGTAAGGATTTTCGCGAGCATCGACAATATCTGTTATCCCAACGCCGAAATTTAACAGATCCAAAGCTTGCTGTTTGTTTTCTCTGTAAAGTAACAGAATCGGTTTGTGCTTGTGAAAATGATCAAGACGTAATTCAACACACAAATGTTCGA
>JAFQBQ010000158.1 GCA_017416635.1 Alphaproteobacteria bacterium
CAATCGTTCTGTCTGCATTGCGTCCAACGACAAAAGCGACGAAGATAAAAAAACAACCAACACCTTACATTTCATGATTCCCTCCATAATCCCAAAATCAAATAACGCTTAATTGTATCACGAATTTTGTCAAAGCTCAATGCAATTTTCATTTATATTAAAACATGAGGAACAAGAACTTAGATAACTGAATGCAATTATTTAACTTCAAGAAATACCATTTAATTCATCCACAGGAGCTAAAAAGCTCCTGTAGTTACTTTAAGATTTTCAATCTAAATCCAGACAAAGGTGATTTTTCATAAAGTGTACGCGCTTAGGCAATATCGTCTCTTTATTCAAAACCAAATATGAAAGCATATTTCGGATAACTTCCCATTCCTTTCGGAAAGAAGGATCTGATTTCATCTTTTCAAGATTTTTTTTGATGATCGTTCCATATTTTTCCTCATAAGCCTTGATTCGATCTTTGTGATTCTGTTTTGCTCCGTACTCGCTTTTAAATTTATTCCACCTCATATGCCTTATTTTGTAGGCATCTTTTTCTGACCAATCTCTCGAGCAATCATACATTCGCAAGTATGCAACACAGTCATCATCTGTATCTTTTAAATTTCCGAGAAGGGAATCTCTAAATGTGCTTAAATCTTCATCTTCCATTAATTTTTTGTATAATACCATCATTCTATATTCTAGTCTCCGAATTTCAAAATTTTCCAGAATTCTAGCCCATTTATCAGGCGATAAATATCTGAGCCAGGCTAATTTATACTGCTCGGAAAAATCTTTAAAAGCAATTTTAAATAAAGGAGGCGTGGCCGAATTTAGCAACCTCAAAAGCTCAATACGATTTACTTCCGATATATTATCTGTAAATTCCAGTAAGTATATTAATGCTCCCATTCCGTTCCAGACTTTGATATTCAAAGATTCTCTACTCAAAGCTTTTGGTTCATCGATATAAATAGATTTCAAATCTTCTTCAGTTATCTTCTGCTGAGATTGCAGTTTTGCTTGTACACGCTTAATTAAGTTGCGAGGCAATACAAATCCAGTATGAGAATCGCGTTCTAAATGATCAATGTAATTTTGTACAAGAGTATTGTTTAAAGTGACTTGGCTCTGCAATGCTTCGTATAACTTTGCTAAATTTACCGTCAAGATACCATCGGTAAATCTATACAGATATTGATATATAAAACTTTTGTTCCAGGTTTCTATTAATATCCTTTTTTCGATAGGGAAACTAGAATTATCAGTTCCCGAAATTTTAAGATCAGAGACGCAAGTACTCAAATAGCTAATATTTTCAGATTGCAGCTCCTGTTGTACTTTTTGGATTTTCTCTTTTGGTAAATCAATACCATAAGAAGCGAAAACCTGATCTATCTCTTCTTGGCTTTTAGAAAGTGATAGAAGATTAATGACTAGATCTTCTTCATCTATTTGAGCATCAGACATTTTTAGTATGTTATATAACATTTGTCTGTTTGTGTAAGATATATCTGACGTGTATATCATCAGATAGTAGATGTGACCAATGCCGTTCCACTCGTTTTGGCGTTTGCGAATGGCTGGAATTGACGCATTTACATCGACTAAAATTGTATCCAAATCATCTGTTGTCACTAGAGTATCGGTTCGCAACTTTTGTTGTAGAGCCGTTATTTTATCCTTTGGAATATGAACTCCTATCGTTTCTAGACCAGAATCCATCATATTCTGATCAGCATATAAAGAGCAATTGTATATAGGAGTTAAGCTTAATCTTGGTAAAGAAAACTGCCTATGCCAATATTTACATTCACTGGCTCTCATATTTATTGCATCAAATTTATCAGTTGCCCCTCGTTCAAGAAGTAATTTCGTAATATCCCAATTGCCTGTCATTACTGCAAAATGAAGAGGCGTTCTTCCATCGCTGTCCAATACATCATCTATCTTCGTATGAATATGATCCAATATAGTTTTTACTACTTCAAAATCTCCATTCGCAACTGCTAAATGCAGGACAGTTGTTCTTTCTGGAGTTGCTCCACATAGAATATCTGACATCCAATGATTACCACCTTTCCCTCTGATTACCGTTAAATCAGTAGTTTTTTGTAAAGCTTGAATAATCCCTGGAATATCTTTTCTTAACACTGCTAATTCCAAAGCTCCTTCAGAAACTTGCGCATTGCTAATACAGTTATGTTTAAAATCCGAAGATCTTTGGGAATAAGAGAAACTTGCTGGATTCAGTCCGGCGTAATCGCTATAAGCCCCTTCGTCTCTAATTTCATTATTTTTCTTCATAAGCAATTGCGCAGCCTGCTCAGAATTAACAAATGCCATCTCATTTTCAACGTATTCTGTACTGAGATGCATCATTTCACTTGGTTGTTCTATATGATCGATATCTTTTAAAGATTGTTCGTCGACATCTCCTCGCATTTTTATATCCGATAGTGCTACTTTTAAACTGTCTAATACCTTTTTATCATGTTCCAACAAGTGAAAGCGATAAACATTTAAATCTTGCTCAGATTCGATATCTTTCTCCACAATTTGCGATCTCTTAGCCGCAATAAATTCATTTTGTTTGTCATTGATAACGAAAGTACGACCATCTATTACATATGGAACTACACCTATCATTGTTAACATTTCCATTGTTCCATCCCAGATGGATTCTGCAGATTCATTTTCGCCAAAACTAAAGAATTTACCGTCGCTCAGGTATTTGTACGCGTTACCTTCTATTCCTTTACGCATATATGCACAAACGATATATAGTGCTCGCGCTATATTTTTTTTCGTGAGAGTCTTTTCAGAGTCGAATCTGTAATCTTCCGGATTTTTAAATGTATCAAGATCGAAAATCCTACTACCAAAGCCCGCTAATTGTAATTTTTTAAACATGTTAAAGACTATTCGAGATGACCGAATTTTAAAATCGTATCCGAAATCTATATGTTCCTTAATGTCTTTTCTTATCGCTTCGATATCCAGTATGTTATCGATAATTTTTTCGAGCTTTTCTGTAGCGTTATCAAAAACAGATGGAGCTAAATTAGGGAAGAACAAACTTGCAAAATCCGCGGAATCAGAATTTATTATAGAGTAAGTTTCAAGTGAAATATTATGCTTATTATCACGTCCTATTCCTTCAAACAGCATTGCATCATAAGCATGTCCAATTTCATGTATAAATGTCACTCCATCTTCATATTTCATTTCCAATGGAACGACTATGTTACCC
>JAFQBQ010000159.1 GCA_017416635.1 Alphaproteobacteria bacterium
AAGAATTTTCTGGAGAAATGTTATCCGATACGATTTGCAGTCATCCATTTGTTGGACAAGGATATGATTTTGACGTTCCGCTGATCTACGGCGAACATGTAGATACCGGGGCAGGGACAGGATTGGTTCATACAGCTCCGGGACATGGTGTTGACGATTTTCTTGTATGCAAAAAATTCGGAATAGGCGTTCCGCGAACAGTTGACGAATCCGGAGTGTATTATGATTGCGTTCCGCTGTTTGCAGGAAAGCATATTTTTAAAGTTGAATCAGAAATTTTATCAAAGCTGACGGAAGCAAATGCATTGTTGGCGTCATCGACTATTATTCACAGTTATCCTCATTCGTGGCGCTCTAAAGCTCCGTTAATTTTCAGAACGACTCCGCAATGGTTCATTAGCATGGAGCATAATGGCCTGCGGAAAAAAGCTCTTGATGAAATTGAAAGGTTACGTGGATACCAAAGCAAGGGCACAATCGAATAAAGTCGTTTGTAGAAACTCGCGGCGATTGGTGTATTTCCAGACAGCGTGTTTGGGGTGTTCCAATTCCGTTGTTTATAAATAAAAAGAGTGGCGATATTCTAAAAGATGCAGAAGTAATCGAAAGAGTTGCGACAATTTTTGAAAAGGAAGGTTCGAACGCTTGGTTTATTCGTCCGGCGCAGGATTTCCTCGGCAATAAATACAATGCAGAAGATTTTGAGCAAAATTTCGATACGTTGGATGTGTGGTTTGAAAGTTCTGCGACATATTCCTATGTATTCCGAAATGAATCTGCGAAGAAACGGGCTGATCTTTACATCGAAGGTTCTGACCAGCATCGGGGATGGTTCCAGCATTCATTATTAAATTCTTGCGGAACTTTTGGCGACGCTCCGTTCAAAACTGTAATGACTCACGGATTCACCGTTGACGAACAAGGACGGAAAATGTCCAAATCAATCGGGAATACGGTAAATCTTGAAGATGTGATTAAAAATTACGGTGCCGATATTTTCAGGTTATGGGTGACTTGCAGCGATTTTACTCAAGATTTAAAAATCAGCACGGGTATATTGTCGCGCATAGAAACAGTTTATCGGAAAATTCGTAATACGTTGAGGTATATGCTCGGCGCGCTGAATGATTTTGATAAAAATCTTGAGCAAGTAAATTATGTTGAGCTCCCGATTATCGAAAAATGGGCGTTGCACAAAATCGTTGAGATAGATGAGGTTTTGCTGGAATGCATAAAAGCTTACGATCTAAATAGATACTTCAACACGGTTTATAATTTCTGCACGGGAGATCTGTCTTCGTTCTATTTCGATGTTCGTAAGGATTGTTTGTATTGCGATGCTAAAAATGATCTAAAACGGCGCGCATACAGATATGTCGTTGATATTTTGTTTGATTGCATCGTAAAATGGTTGGCGCCGATTTTGCCGTTTACTTGTGAAGACGCATGGCAGGCGTTCAGGAATATATCGAGTGTTCATTTGGAGAGATTTCCGAAAGTGGATTCAAACTGGAAGAACGATGACTTGTGCAACGAAGTAGAAAAAATTCAAGAAATTCGGCGATCGGTAAATACTGCTCTGGATATCGCGCGAAAAGATAAAGTTGTCGGATCGAGTTTGCAAGCAAAAGTTTCTTTGTTTACGGAAGATAAAGTTCCGTATGCTAATGATCTGGAATTTTGGAAGGAAATTTTGATAGTTTCAGATTTTGAAATTTTTAAAGATGGTGCTCCAGCAGATGCTTTTGTTTCGGAAGAATTAAAAAATGTGAAAGTAGTAATTTCTCCGGCAGAAGGAGAGAAGTGCAATCGCTGCTGGAAAGTTACTAAAATTAATCAGTCCGGAGTTTGTGACAGATGCCAACGAGTTCTAGACTCAATAAATTAGTTGCTTTTATATTTTTGATAATTGTGGCACTCGATCAGATTTCCAAATATTGGATTGTGTCGAACATGGTGATAGGAGAGATTTGGGAAATCTTTCCTTTCCTTAATTTGGTTTCAGTTCGCAATAAAGGTATCAGTTTCGGTGTTTTGTACGGAGCTCTTCATCCAATGATCTTTGTCATTGGTTCTTTGTGTATTATCGCCTTTTTGATTGTATACTACAAAGATCAATTGTATTACCGATTGCCGTTGGGGTTGATTGTTAGCGGAGCTGTCGGCAATATTATTGATAGAATAGTTTATGGAGCGGTCGTGGATTTTGTGGATTTTCATATCAGCACTCATCATTGGCCTGCTTTTAACTTAGCAGACAGTGCGATTGTGATCGGAGTGTTCGCTATGATAATCATTTCTTACTGCTTGGAGGAAAATTATGAAAAATAAAATTTTTTTACTTTGTTTCTTTATTCTGTCGGCGTGCGGCGGTAGCGATAATTTAAAAATAGATACAGATGCGGTGAAAAATAGTCCGTTAATTGTTCCACCTGTTCAAGATTGAGCTATTAAATGCTAAAAAATGTTCTAGCTGCATTTTTTTTCTGCACCATAGGAACGGTTATCGGATGGGAGTATCGCGGAGACTCGTTTGAAACTTTATCAAATAATATAGATTTAGTAGTTCTAAATTCTACGAAATCGAACAGCGTCTATATAGTTGTTGGATTTTCTCGAATGAAATCTGACGATTTTCGATTTCCAGGTGCAGAAGAAGTGTTGGGAACGATTTTTGAAGAAAGACTCGGAAGTTGTGTAGGCGCAGAGGAAGCTAATTCTTACGTAGATCAAGATAAGATTTTACTTGCGGTATTTGGTGAAAAAAGTAAGACGAACAGTTATATTAAAAAAATAAAAGAATGCATTACAGCAGATATTTCTTCTGAAGAATTGCAAAGTGCTCAAGAGAAAATTAATATCAAACTGAGGCACGATCGTTCTCTTGATAAAATAGCATTACGGCAAGATGTTCAAAACTCGTTACATAAGAGTAGCCTAAAATTTACAGAAGATGATGTCGCGAAATTAACCTTAAGCGGAATCAATTTTGTTAAGAACAAATATTGCGAGCAAAGTCGCTTGAAGGTAATCGTTGCAAGCAACGAAAAATCAGATTCAGTAAAAAACGCATTAATAAAGAATTTTGAGAAGAAAGAGTTATCAGAGCAAGAGCAATCAAAGAAATTTAACAATTCCGATTCAAAAGAAAAATTGACGAGGAATAGCTCGCAGTTAAGTGTTCCGTTAATTGAGATGAGTTGGAAAGTCCCAGGCTACAAAAATGATGCCAAAAAAACAGCAAAACTTGAGCTGATTCTTCTGTATTTAAATGAAAGGTTGAGAAATACGTTCGTGAAGCAAATGAAAGTAGCGAGATTTTTCGATATAACTTATTCTTTGTGGAATAGTGAGTGCTGTGAAGTAAAAGTTTCGGTGATTCCTGCAAATAAAGTTTTAGTGAAAGATATCGAATCCATGATTTTGTACGGAATTAGGGCATTATCCAATGAAGAATTAGCTCCGAAAAAATTTCAAGAATTAAAGGATGCGTTAGTGGCGAGATATGATGTTTTCAATTTTAGATGCGATGTAATCGATACTACGAATTGGGTGGCGGAAAGATTGAATGCAGGTTTTTCGTATGTTTTTTTAAAGGGATTCGTTCCGTTAATTAAGAATATTGAGAATGAAAAAATTCTGAAAACTTCTATTGGAATTTTTGATAATGATCCAGATGTGGTTGCCGAATTAATACCGAAAGGAGATAGTTAATGCTTTACAACCAAACCGTTCTATCAAATGAAAATAAAGAAAATGTCGATTTTGTCTATTTTCAAGATTTAAACAAATCACCGTGTTTTTCGATATCAAAAAATCTTACGGATTTAGAAGTTTTGTATTCTCCTGCTTTTAAAAAATGGGAGCGGTTTAAAAATTTTCTGATTTTCGGAACAGGAGGTTCCAGTTTAGGCGGACAAAGTATTTGCTCGATATCTTCTGAGAGTGAAAAAAATATTCGATTCGTTGATAATTTGGATCCAATAAGTTTAGAAAATATTTTTAGCAAAATGGATCCGCTGGACACTGGCTTTTTGTTTATTTCAAAATCTGGGGAAACGCTGGAAACTTTGGGGCAGCTTTTTCTTTTAATTGCAAAGCTAAGACACGTTCCGGATTTTGAAGAACATATGTTGATTATTACAGAGGCAAAATCTTCTACACTTCGAGAAGTTGCTGAACAAAATGGATTTACTTGTTTAGATCACCCAACAGAAATCGGAGGAAGATATTCTGTGTTTTCTCTTGTCGGAATGGTGCCTGCGGTGCTGTGTGGACTTCAGCCAAAAAGAATAAGAACTGGCGGGCGGCGAGTTTTGGATAATTTCGGAAATTCGATTTACAAAATTCAGGAAGGTGCCAATTTCGTTTATCAGAATTTCGCAAGCGAAATTAAAAATCATGTTTCTTTTATTTATTCCGATAAATTGTTTTGTTTCGGTCGGTGGTTAGCGCAGCTATACGCCGAAAGTTCGGGCAAAAAAGGGAAGGGGATTACTCCGTTGCTGGCGCAAGGTTCTATCGATCAGCATAGTCAATTGCAGCTATATTTAGATGGTCCTCATGATAAATGTTTCACATTTTTTGTTGAGAAATATGACAGTAATATTTCGTTTGACGAAGAAATCGTTTCGGCAAAATTTGATTATTTAAAAGGTAAGTCGCTTTCTGCGGTTTTCCAAAGTCAGAGTATGGCTACGATGAAAACTTTAACCGATAAAAAAATTCATGTCAGAAAGATTGAAGTCCCTCCCGTTGATGAAGAAATTCTTGGCGCGTTATTTATGCATTTTATGTTAGAGGCCGCATGCGTTTGCAGATTGATGGAAGTAAATCCGTTTGACCAGCCAGCGGTTGAAGCGGGAAAAATTATTACAAAAGAATTATTGAGCGAGAAATAAATGTTGGTTTCGTTTGATAAAATGCAGGGGCTAGGAAATGATTTCGTTTTTATAGAAGCAACGCAATTAGGTAATCGGAAATTTTCTGCTGATGAATTTCGTTTCATTTGCGATCGCAAATTGGGAGTAGGGTGCGACACTGTGGTTTTGTATCGACTTGAATCGAATTTCGTACATACCAAATTTTTTAATTCTGACGGAAGCGAGGCCGAAATTTGCGGGAACGCTTGTCGCTGTTTCGGAGTTTTGCTATCTCAACGATTCAATTGGAATCACTTTAATATAAAATCTGCGGGTAAAGATTATGAGGTTGATGTTTGCGGAGAGAAAGTCTGCGTTAATATGGGAACGCCGTCATTTGCGATCGGGAAGATCGGAATATCTGATAAGCGAATCGATCCAATGAATATTTTATCTGATTTAGATTTTTGTGAAGATGAACAAAAATTATTTGCGGACGCTTGTGCGGTATCAGTTGGAAATCCTCATCTGATTTTATTGTGCAAAAAAGAATTATCGAAAGATATTATAGAAAAAATCGGAGCGCGGCTGGAGCCATATCCGCTGTTCGTAAATCGAATTAACGTATCGTTCGTACAGCTTTTAGATCATGAGCGAATAAAGTTGATTGTATTCGAAAGAGGAGTCGGAGTTACTTTAGCTTGCGGAAGTGGCGCGGCAGCATCGGCGTTTGTTGCGTACAAAAAGCACTGGGTGCAATCAAATAAAATAACAGTAGAGCAAAGTGGCGGAGAATTGCTTATCACTATGAATGATGATGGAACAGTTCAGCAGTCTGGTGAAGCGCGCTACGTGTTTAAAGGAGATTTTGAGATATGACAGTTCGAGTGTATACAGATGGAGCGTGCAGCGGAAATCCCGGCCCTGGCGGATGGGGCGCGGTTTTAATTTTCGAAGACGGAACGATAACGGAACTTTCAGGAAGAGCTGAAAACACTACCAATAATAAAATGGAATTAACTGCCGCGATAAAATCTCTGGAATTTTTCACAGAAAAAACTTCGGTGGAAATTTTTACCGATAGCACTTACGTTAAAAACGGAATAACTCAATGGATAAAAAATTGGGAGAAAAATAATTGGAAAAATTCCGCAAAGCAAGATGTAAAAAATCGCGAATTGTGGGAGCAATTGTCCGAGTTAGCGAAACGCCATCAAGTTTCTTGGAATTGGGTCAAAGGCCATGACGGCGATAAATTCAACGAAATGGCAGATAAGCTAGCGAGTGGTCGGTGATGAATATTTTAGGATTTTCACTTCCTAAATTAGTAGAAATTTTCGAGCAAAACGGTTTTTCTAAACTAGATGCCAAAAGAGTTTTTCCGTGGCTGCATATTAAATTAGCGAAAACTTTCGATGAAATGAGCGATGTTCCGCAAAAAGTTCGGCAAGAGTTAAAAGAAAAATTTTCTATTTCGGTTGGTCAGTGCGAAATTTTGCAAAAGTCAGCGGATGGCACTCAAAAAGCGTTATTAAAATTAGAAGATGGGAATCTTATCGAAACGGTTTTTATTCCCGAGGAAAAAAGAAATACAATTTGCGTTTCTTCGCAGGTCGGATGTGCGATGGGATGCAAGTTTTGTCACACGGGAACGCAAGGATTTATCCGAAATCTTTCCGCTGCTGAAATTATGTCTCAGGTGATTTTTTGGAAGAGAAAATTTCCGATTTCTAACATCGTTTTTATGGGAATGGGCGAGCCGTTGTTGAATTATGAAAATTTGAGTGCGGCATTGGAATTGTTGCTTGCGGAAAAAGTTCATAATTTTTCGAGGACGAAAATTACTGTTTCTACTTGCGGAATTTTAGAAGGACAACTGCAGCAGCTCGCGAAATTCGGAGTAAAATTGGCGGTTTCGCTTCATGCTCCGAATGATAATATTCGTTCTCAGTTAATGCCGATAAATCGCAAATATAATATTGTGGCGCTGCTTCCAATTTTGAAAGAATATAAAAAATCCAGCAATACCGAATATATTACTTTTGAGTATTTACTTCTAAAAGATGTAAATGATTCTGCTGAATGCGCAGAGGAGTTGGCGAAAATTTTGAAAAATTTTCCAGCGAAAGTGAATTTGATTCCGTACAACGATTGGCCGGATTCGAAATTTCATAGAAGCACTCAAGAAATCATCGATAAATTTTTCTCTATATTATTTAAACATAAAATCCGAGTTACGACGCGAAAAGCCCGAGGTACGGATATTTTGGCCGCCTGCGGACAGCTGAAAAGTAAATCGAAAAGGAATAATTGACATTTTTTAAAAAGAACGGCGCAATCATTGCGAAAAATGAAACGCAATCTTATTTTGCAGTTTATCTTTCGCAATGATGTTAGAATTTGCAATTATTTATTTGTTAGAATTGTTCAAATTTTTCAAATACGCTTTTCGGATTTTTAAGAAAATTTTGTTCAATGCGTCTTTTATTTCCTCTTGCGAGTCAATGTAGCAGTCTGCCGTTGAAATAATTTTTGAAACTCCGATTTTTGCAATTTCTCTTATGTTCGAAATATTTTCTAAATTGTTTTTGTGTTCATATCGACGTTTATCCGAAGTGCTGTCAGTTATGACTTCATCCTTAATCATTTCATTCAGCTTATCTGCAAGCTTAAC
>JAFQBQ010000160.1 GCA_017416635.1 Alphaproteobacteria bacterium
CCAACGGGGCGAAGTCCAAGCTCGACGTGTTAAATCAATTTTGGACAGATTTTAAGAGTAACGTCGACGATACCAAAGAAATAAAGGTGTCCGATGTTATCGATAAATTAAATGAGACTGTCGGAAAGTTTTTGTTCATGACGGCGGAAGGCGAGTCTCGCGAGTGTCCAGAGTGCAAACAAGGAACATTGAGTTTGAAAATCGGAAAGTTCGGATCGTTTATCGGGTGTTCGCGTTATCCAGAATGCAATTACGTTCGTCGTTTGGATTCTGTTTCCGAAGATCAAAAAGAAGGCGACGGCGCAATGCTCAGCGCGGCGGAATATCCTAAACTTTTGGGAAAGGATTCTGCAGATAATGTTTCCGTGTTTTTGAAAAAAGGACCTTACGGATTTTATGTTGAAAAAAGTATAGAGGCAGCAGAAGAAACGAAATCCAAAAGTTCGAAAAAAGCCAAACCGAAAGTTTTGCGTTCATCTTTGCCCGCAGATATTCCACCTGAACAGGTTACTTTGGAGAAGGCATTATTTTTATTAAGCCTGCCGAAGGTGATTGGCCGGTTTGAAGGCGAAGATGTAAAAATCGGAATAGGTCGTTTCGGTCCGTATGTTACGAGCAAGGGAATATTTGCATCGATTCCGAAAAGTAAAAATATTGCTGACGTTACGCAGGAAGATGCGATATCATTGTTAACAGCGAAAATTGCGAAAAGTGCATCAAAACTTAAAAAGGCACAATAGTATATCGGGGAGTAGTGAATGGTTACAAAAAATCCTTGGGATGATGACGAAAATCCGTGGAACAAAAAATCTTCTTCTGATTTTTTGGGTGAAGCAAAGAAAAAATATGGCAACGTGTTCGGCAAAGGAAATTTTTTCAATGGAAATTGGGGAGCAGTTGCCGTTCTTTTGGCTGCGATTTATTTGGCTTCTGGATTTCATCAAGTTCAGCACGATCAAGCTGGTGTCGTTTTGAGATTTGGTAAATGGGTTAGAACAGTTCAGCCAGGACTTCGCTATGTTATGCCGTATCCTTTTGAAGAAATTATTCTTCAGCGAGTTACGAAAGTTAATCAGATCGACGTGACAAACAGCAATCAGCAGGATGAAAGTTTGATGCTCACGGGAGATTCGAATCTCGCTAACATCAGTTTCAGTATTTTGTGGAAAATCAGAAATGACGGGCTTGAAGATTTTCTGTTCAATGCGAAAAGACCGGAAATTACAGTAAAGGCGGTTGCCGAAAGCGTTATGCGAGACATTGTCGGACAAACTCCGTTTACATATGTTCAGACCGAAGGTCGTGGCGATATCCAGAATAAAGCAAAAGTCGGTTTGCAAGAAATTATGGACGAATACAAAATGGGAATCGAAATTATTCGCGTCGAATTGCAAAGAGTCGAGCCGCCTCTGTCAGTTATCGATTCTTTCAGAGATGTCGAGCGTGCCCAAGCCGAACAGCAAAGTGAAAAAAATAAAGCTGAAGCGTACGATCGCGATACGCGCGCCAGGACGCGAGGTTTAATTGCCGAAAAAATCAATAACGGCGAAGCTCAGAAAAAAACAATTATCGAAAAAGCTCGAGGAGATGTTGCAAGATTCTTGTCGGCGTATTCTCAATATAAATTAGCACCGGATATTGTCGCAAAACGTCTTTATTTGGATACAATGCGCACAATCTATAAAGACGCCAATAAAATTGTAGTCGATAGCGACGTGAAAGCGGTTCCGTATCTTTCGTTGCAAGAATTAAATAAAAACAAAAAGGAGATTGCACAATGAAAAATGCAGTTTTAGCAGGTTGCGGAGTTCTTCTGCTTTGTGTTCTCGGAGACGGATTATTTACGGTAAACCAAATAGAGCAAGCGGTCGTAACAAGATTTGGAGAACCTGTGCGAGTAATAAAGAATCCAGGCTTGAACATGAAGATTCCGTTTTTGGAAGAAGTCGCATTTTTCGATAAGCGATTGATGAGTGTAGAACTTTCCGCACTGGAAGTTACGCTTGGAGATAAAAGGCGAATCATGGTAGACGCATTCGGAAGATATAAAATCACCGATCCGCTGAGATTTTATCAGGCAGTTGGAAGCGAACATGCCGTGTTAAGTCGATTGCACCCTGTTGTTCTCGGAAGTCTGAGTAGTGTTCTCGGTGGAGTGAGTTTATCCTCACTGCTTTCTGATACGAGAACTTCTGCGATGAATAAAATTCGCGACGAAGTTAATAGAGCAGCGAAAGGATTTGGAATAGATGTTGTCGATGTTCGAATTCGCAAAACCGACCTACCTCCGCAAAACAGCGAAGCAATTTGTCGAAGGATGATAAGTGAGCGCGAACGTGAAGCGAAAGAAATAAGAGCGAAAGGCGTTGAAGTTTCAAAAACAATAAAATCTACAGCAGATAAAGAAAATGCAATCGCCTTGGCTGAAGCAAACACAAAAGTTCAGATTTTGATAGCAGATGGCGAGCGCGAAGCTAACAAAATTTATACAGATGCGTTTTCTAAAGATAAAAAATTCTTCGAAATTTTTCAGACGTTGGACGCTTATAAAGAAGCTTTTGCCGAAAAAGATACTTCTTTCGTCGTTTCACCGAACTCTTCGTTTTTTAATATCATGAAAGGTCAAGGTTTGTGAAAAACGTATTATTATTTTTACTGATTTTCATTCTCGGAACCGACGTTGGAGCGTGGCCATTTAATGGAAAAGGTATCAAGGGCGGAGTTGAAGGTTTACTGAAATGCGTCGTCGTAGTTTCAACAGATGATTCGGGAGAAGAAGATGTAGAATCTGACGATTCATCCTCTCAAAACGAAAAATTCAACGGAGCAGGAATTATCGTGGACAAATCAGGAATTATAATTACGAATTGCCACGTGGTAGATTCTTCCGACAGAATTAAAGTGGAAACTTATGACAAACGAGAATACTCGGCTGAAGTGATCGGAAAAGATTCGCGTTTTGATATAGCGGTTCTTAGAATAAAAACGGATAAAAATTCAAATTTAACGCCGTGTAAGTTCGGAGATTCTAGCAAAGTCAGAGTTGGAGATTCGGTACTTGCTGTAGGACATTTGTTGAATTTCAAAATGACTGCTACAAGCGGTATCGTGTCGTATTGCGATAGAGATTTATCCGAACAAATTACGAAAATCGGTGCGGAAGGCGATTTAGTTTCTGCATTCATTCAAACGGACGCGTTAATTGGCACAGGAAACTCCGGCGGCCCTCTTTTCAATGAATTCGGCGAAGTAATCGGAATGGTAACAATATTCATGACAGGCGGAGAACGACCAACTGGTCCTGGATTCGCAATTCCATCAAACTTGATAAATAAATTACTCAAGCAATTGACTCAGTATGGAAAAGTTCCAAGAAGTTGGTTGGGCTTAATTGTTTCCAGAATGTCGCCTGAAGTTTCCAGAATCTTACTAAATCGGGGGATTGGATATTATGTTTCGGCAGTCAGCGATAATTCACCGGCTAAAGCTGCAAAGTTTTTACCCGGAGATGTTTTGTTATCCATAAATAACGAACAAATTACAGAAAAAACCAACGTCGGATATTTATTGAATAACTTGGTCATCGGTTCGGTAATTCCTGTACAAATATTAAGAAACGGACAAAAAATTATGTTGAGTGTTCACGTCGGAACAGGTAAGGAAGATGAATATCAATTTACTGATGACGACGATGCCGGAAAAGATCTTTCGTACGAGAAAGTAAAAGGATTGGATTTTGGTGTGAGTGAAATTACCGACGAATTGAGAAGAGTTTTCAATTACTCTCCAGAAGAAAGCGGAGTTATAGTTTCGTTTGCTGATCCTAGGAACGTTAATTTAAATGTCGGGTGTTTGATAAAATCTGTAAACGGAGAATCAGTAAACAGCGTTGAAAATTTTAAAAAGCGAGTTTTAAAAAATCAAAAAGCGAAACGTAATTCTATTGCACTCTGCATTAAAGATTTGTCGAAGAAAATTTCTTACGTCGCAATTCCATGCAGATAATTGAAGAAATCTGTCCTATTGTTATTGCCGGACCGACTGCCTCGGGAAAGTCTAGCACCGCAATTCAATTAGCTCATGGCTTTAAAAAGCTAGGAATTGATTCAGAAATTATAAACGCGGACAGCGTTCAGGTTTATCATGATTTGAAAAAATTGACGGCTTATCCTTCTTCCGAAGATATGAGTGAAGTTCCGCACAATTTATATGGCTTTCTCAATGCTAACGAAAAAATTTCCGTAGCAGATTGGAAAATTTTAGCTGATAAAAAAATCGACGAACTTTTATATGAAAAAAAAGTCCCGATAATTTGCGGCGGCACGGGATTTTATATTAATGCCTTGTTGAACAGTTTCGCGGAAATTCCGGATATTCCTGCCGAATTCCGCAAAGCTGTGCAGCAAAAATTTGAAAAAGATGGTCGCGAGAAATTTTTTCAGGATTTAGTAAAACTTGATCCGAAAATTGTTGACATATTACATCCGAACAACACACAACGCATTCTTCGAGCTTATGAGGTCGTTGCATTTACAAAGATTCCGCTAAGCAATTGGTGGAAGGAACCTCAAGCTAAAGGTCGTGAATGTTTATCGATAGTAATTCTTCCTCCACGAAATATTTTGATAGAACAAATTCGAAAAAGAGCGGAAATGATGATTAATAACGGAGCAATTGACGAAGTTTCATCTTTTTTGAAAATTTATCCTGATTATGTCGGTCCGTTAGATAAAGTTATCGGATTCAATGAGATAAAATTATTTCTGAACGGCGCCATTAACAAAAGCGAATTATCTGAACTGATGACTATCAAAACCCGCCAATACGCAAAACGCCAATCGACTTGGTTTCGTCATCAATTATCGGACGCAATTTTTATACAAAATTCTTCTGAGATAGAAAAAGTAAAGGAATTACACTGCTAAAGCAAATCATCATCTTGCGTTATAGTGGGATTGCTTCAGCGTTTCATGCTTCGCAATGACGGAAAAGACGAATAATATTATTGCGGCGCGGTATCCGTAAATAAATACGGGTTTGGAGAAAAAATCACAGCTGAGGAGAAATATATAGCATCATTGTTGTTATTATTTCGAGTTTTGGGAGGAGTTAGCGACAAAAGATAAAGTCCAAACGCTTTCGATGGAGAAACATTCGCCGTAGCGCGTCCATCAGTGAAATAGTATGAACCAGATTGGCTGTAATGTATGCAACATTCAACGATAATTTTTTTGTCGCCAGGTTTCATAGTAAGCGAAGGATAAATCTCTGATGGAGCGGCGTTTTGCAAATTTTTTACGTTGCTCCGACTTAAATATGTGTCCACCGACATTTTGCTAGGAGATGTCATCTGATAGGAAGCAATATGAAATCTTCGACCCCATACGACGCTTGCAGTACCATCATCGTTGCCTTTTACGTAATAAATATATCCCAGCGGATTATGTCCAAAAAAACTAGCGCTGCGCTTCGCGTTATTTTCCGTAAACATGGTTGTTCCGGGATAAATTGACAGACATGCCGCCGCTACAATATTTCTCAAATCATCTGCAGTAATGGCTTTGGATGATCTGTTTTGAGAGATGGATTGAATCATTTGCGCCATTTGGTATGCAACGAATTGCGTCTGCGAATGCCAGCGTTGCAATGTCGCTAAATCATTTATGTAATAAATTGTGATAATCAAAATCGGCATGCTAACTGCAAATTCGATAAGTATTGCGCCTTTGGATTGATGTTTAAAATCGATTTTTGAAAGTAAATTTTTAAAGAGGGTTTTTGACGTTTTTGTTTGATAATTATTTGATTTTAAAGGGCTATTACCCCCCCCCTGTATGACAAAATATTTTTCATAACTTCAAAAATCCGCACGATTTTCATTTAATCTTTCTCCTACTTCGATGATGAATATTATATCTGAGGATTCTTAAATACGCCAGAGTGACTAGTCATTGCGAAGCATGAAAGTGCTGTTTTTACCTTCCTTAGCGTCATTGCGAGAAATGAAATTTCGAAGCAATTCCACCACTTTTCGTCATCACGAGGAACGGAGTGATGTGGTGATCCACCGCAATTTAACCAGATTGCCACGTCGTTACACTCCTCGTAATGACGGTAAAATATCTATTGGCGACCGCCTCGTTCCTTGCAATGACGGTGGAGGCAAGCCATAGTGCAAAATTTCTCGCAATGACGTATTCCTCTCTCGATCTATTATTTCGAAACTATTTTTCTTCGTTCGTAAAAATACATATACTGTTGAACCAAACCGCCGATATCTTTTAATCCGAATTCATCAAGCGGATTGCGACCGGCATAATAAGTATCGAGGATTCGCTGAATCCAGACATCTACCGGAAATGCTGCCATTTTATGCAATCCAAATAGAGCAACGCAATTCGCGACTTTCTCCCCTACTCCACTTAACTGTTTTAAATACCGAATGGCTTCGGCACAATCCATTTCTTTCAATGTTTCGATGCTGAAATTTTCATTACAAATATCTTCAGCAATTTTTATTAAGTAATCTTTTCGATACCCCAAATGCAAATCATCCAAATTTATTTGCAATAAATCTGCGGCAGTCGGAAACTTTCCATCGTTCGAATTTATCAGACCTCGAATGCATTTTTTTATACGCGGAATATTATTTTGTTGAGAAATTACGAACGAAACTATCATCTCCCAAACATCTTGCCGCAAAATCCGCAATCCCGAACCATACTGCACTGCATTTTTCAGATATTCATCATTTGTCGCGAAGATTCTTCGCTTTAGCTCTCCGTAATCAGTGCCGAAATCAAAATAATGAAACCAAAAATTTTGAAATTCTGTTTCGGAACAACTGAAAACATACTTATCGTATTTTTTCTCAATAGAAACAGAGCGATTCAGAGCTCGCGCTTCACAAACGTTATCATCAGTCTGATACATTCTGAAGCACTGCCCTGAATCAGCAATTTGTTGAATGTTGAAATCAACCGAAGCTACTTCTTGCATATGACGACTTGACCGTTCGCATACTGAACTTCAGCCTTCGATCCGTCCGCCAATTCTCCGCAAATGATTTTTTTAGCAATCAAGTCATATAAACTTTTTTGCAAGACTCTCTTAAGAGGCCGCGCTCCGTACAAAGTATCATATCCAGCATCACAGAGCCATTTCTTAAATGAATCGTCAATGGTTAAAGTAATATGTTTATCAGCGAGTCGCGCGAACAATTCTTGCAACTGAATATCGATAATTCCCGACATATCTTCCTTCGACAAACTATTAAACACAAGGATTTCATCGAGACGATTGATTAACTCCGGACGGAAATTCATTTTCACGCGTTCCATAACTTTGCCGCGTACATCATCAGCCGATAATCCCAGCGAAAAATATTCCGAACCAAGATTCGAAGTCAGAATCACGATTGTATTTTTGAAATTAACTGTGCGCCCGAGTCCATCGGTTAGATGCCCCTCGTCCAACACCTGCAACAAAACATTGAACACATCGTTGTGTGCTTTTTCGACTTCATCAAACAATATGACGGAATAAGGACGCCGCCGAACAGCTTCAGTCAGCTCGCCTCCCTGTTCGTAACCAACATATCCCGGAGGCGCGCCAATTAAACGCGAAACAGAATGTTTTTCCATATACTCCGACATATCAATTCGTACCATATTATTTTTATCATCGAACAAAAATTGCGCGAGAGCCTTCGACAATTCTGTTTTACCAACTCCTGTCGGTCCCAAAAACAGAAACGACCCAAGCGGACGATTCGGATCAGAAATTCCCGCTCGAGAACGCCTGATGCAATCGGAAACTGCATTTACAGCTTCGTCTTGTCCGACGACACATTCTTTTAACTTCTTTTCGATGCACAACAATTTCTCTTTTTCATTCATCAGCATTCGCTCAACAGGAATTCCTGTCCATCTGGAAACAACGACCGCGATATTGTCTGCTGTAACTTCGTTTCGCTTTTGCTTGCCTTCTCCGTGCTTTTGGCATTCTTCCAGTTGTTTTCTTAATTCAGGAAGTCTGCTGTATATAAGCTCTCCGGCCTTCGCGAAATCGCCGTTGCGCTGAGCAATCTCAACTTGATTCTGCACATCTTCGATATTTTTCTGCAAAGTCTTAATTTTATCGATGTTTTGCTTTTCGAATTTCCATTTTTCATTAAGTTTCGCAGATTTTTGCTCTAATGATTGCAATTCTGTCTGTAATTTATTGAGTCGCTCTTGCGAAGCGTTATCAGTTTCCTTTTTTAAAACCTCTTGCTCGATTTTGAGCTGCATAATTTTTCGATCGATTTCATCAATCTCTTCAGGCTTGGAATCCAGCACCATTTTTAAGCGGCTGGCAGCTTCATCCATTAAATCGATTGCCTTATCAGGAAGAAATCTATCGCTGATATATCGATGAGAATAATTGCACGCCGCGATAATTGCCGCGTCACTAATGTGAACTCCGTGATGCAGCTCGTATTTTCCTTTCAGGCCTCGCAAAATAGAAATCGAATCAAGTACGGAAGGCTCCGTTACAAACACTGGCTGAAATCGCCGAGCAAAAGCTGAATCTTTTTCAATATGCATTCTGTATTCATTTAGAGTTGTAGAACCAATGCACCTCAACTCTCCTCTGGCTAAAGCAGGCTTTAGCATATTCGACGCATCCATTGCGCCGTCCTGTCCCGCGCCCATCAATGTATGAATTTCATCGATGAACAAAATTACGTTATTGCTTTCTGAAACTTCTTTCAATATTGCTTTTAGTCTTTCTTCGAACTCTCCGCGGAATTTCGCTCCGGCGATCAGCAATCCGATGTCGAGCGACATGATCTTTTTGTTCTTAATTGAATCCGGAACATCATTATTAATGATTCTATGAGCCAATCCTTCCACTATGGCCGTTTTACCGACTCCAGGCTCCCCTATCAAAATAGGATTGTTTTTCGTTCGCCTCGACAACACCTGAATTGTTCTGCGAATCTCTTCGTCGCGACCGATAACTGGATCCAATTTTCCTTGACTCGCCGCTTGCGTAAGATCTCGCGCGTATCGGCTTAACGCGCTGTCAGAATCTGAATGTTGAGCATTCATAATTTTCTCCCATAACTTCACTGAGTCCATTATATCACTGTCGATATGAGTTAATTGCAAATTTAATTATTTTTTTTACGAAGCCTTAATTATTTACTGCTAGATATATATTCATGTTAGTAAATGGAGGATTAAATGAAGAAACTAATAAAGTTAATAGCATTTGGATATGTGTTTTGTAGTATTTTCGGTGTGGATTCTGTCAGTGCAAGTGTAAAAGCGCAAGAAGAAATAGATAACGATGAAGTAATATCGAGCACTGAAAACTCTGAAGAATCAGAAGCCGCTGAAACGAAAGGAGATAAGAAGGATAAAAGCGAAAAAGATAAGAAAGATAAAAAGGACAAGAAAGACAAGAAGGATAAAGACGAAAAAGATAAGAAAGATAAAAAGGACAAGAAAGACAAGAAGGATAAAGACGAAAAAGATAAGAAAGATAAA
>JAFQBQ010000161.1 GCA_017416635.1 Alphaproteobacteria bacterium
CAAGTTCGAGCAGGACATTAAGAAAAGATTCACTGTCCGCGTTCGTTGGATGTTTCAATGCGTTTGATAAAATTTGGTGCCGCATTGCATCTGAATCAGATGTAAACTTATCCAAAACCTGCATGCCGTATTGTTTATCGGGATCCAAAAAGTCGGGTATACTGAATTGATGCTGAAGCATACAATATGTGACAACTCCATCTATTCTTAATCGAGGATTATCATTACAAAAATCAGGAACTTTTCCTTGGAAAAACTTTTTGTCCGATTTTTCATGTATCTCAGATGAATTTTCAGATTTGTTAGTTTCTGTCTGAGGAAGGCTTAGAATTTGCGTTATTTTACCCCATAATTCTTCTCGATTGAAAGGAGAACCATCCATTCCGTAAACATCACAACCGAAGCAAAGTGCCCACAACGGAGCAAAAGATAAAATTTTTTTCATTGTATAATCTCTTCTTTATAAAATTTTAACGAATTTACATGATAAAAGAACGAATGACAACCTCTTGCGTTCTTAAATTTATGTAAAAAGATATGTTATTTCCTGCGTTTTTGTTTTATCCTTGCGAGCAGTATTGGTTGTTTGGTAGTTTTTGCAGATGAATGAAATCGTATTATCCGCTGTCGGATCCCCGAAGCACTTAATCTTTCTGTTTCATGGATACGGCGCAAATAAAGAAGGCATGCAGTTCTTGGGAGATGCTTTTTCGAAAGCGATGCCTTCCGCTGAAGTTCATATTCCCGACGGATTCAGTCTTGACGAAAAAGATGAAGAGAGGCGAGCGTGGTTTCCTATGCTCTGTGAAGATTCTGATGGCCTCGGTGATGAGTTGCATGTTGTCCAGCCTCACATTATAAGATATATTGATGAAGTTAAAAATGATTATAACCTGAAATACAGTGATGTTATTTTGTCGGGATTTTCTCAGGGGGCGATGTTGTCGTTATCTTTTGGAGTCCTTTTGAATGTAAAAGCTGTAATTTCTTTTGCAGGAGCATTGTTGAAGCCTTCAGATTTTTTGAGAAAATGCGATACGAAGGTTTTGATAGCTCATGGCGAGAGTGATAATGTTGTGCCGTTGGAAGAAGCGAAGTCGACAGAACGAATTTTGAAGCAAGCTGGTGTCGATGTTCAGATGATAACCAGCAAAAATTTGTTTCATGCTGTTGATGAACGCTTGTTAAACGGAGCGGTAGATTTTTTAACTCGTTTATAACGGATTGTTTTTCTTTTGGAGGAGGTTTGTAATGTCTGTTACGAAGGATGATATTAAGAAGGTTTCTCATTTAGCTCGAATCAAGCTTAATAATGAGGAAGTCGAAGAACTTCACAATAGCTTGAATGGTGTTTTGAGTTTCGTTGATCAATTATCTGAAGTGGATTGCTCAAGCGTCGATGATTCCGTTCAATATTCCGTAAAGTTGCACGAACGAGCTGACGTCGCTGTTCCGACCAGTCCTTCCGTTATGGATAATGCTCCGCAGAAGGAATGCAATATGTTTGTTGTTCCG
>JAFQBQ010000162.1 GCA_017416635.1 Alphaproteobacteria bacterium
AT
This sequence comes from Alphaproteobacteria bacterium, assembly GCA_017416635.1. GTDB lineage: Bacteria > Pseudomonadota > Alphaproteobacteria > UBA3830 > UBA3830 > UBA3830. Next base: position 3 of record JAFQBQ010000162.1, read on the forward strand.
CGCTCTTTCAAAATCCGGACATTGCTGAAGCAATTCTCTTAAATTCTCCGTATCCTTTTGGTTTTTTATAAAAAATTCAACGCATTGCTGCCGCCTTTTAATATGTTCGACGTTAACAATCGGCATCGCGATTCTTTCAACAAGTAAACGCGCGCCGAAAGCCGTAACGGTTCTGTCCAATGCGCCGAGCAGACAGTGGTTCCGATCCTCATGCACCGAGCTTAATATATCCAAACTTTTGTTTGTCGAAGCATCGATCAGCAAATAATCATTCATCGTGATTTTTTTCGGAATAGGCAGCGTGCTCAGATTATTTTTCTGCGTAATAATTAAATATTCGATAATCGAACCGCAGCTCGCCAACTCCGAATCAGAATTCAAGCCGAAACTGTCCAGCGTTTTTACTTTGAAATATTTTTCGAGTCGTTCTTTCTCGATTTGCGGATTAAATTTCGAATGCGGCAGCGTCGTTATGGTGGTAGTTATAATTTTGGGAACATCCTTGAATGTATCTTTGAAATCTTCCGACATCAAAATTTCTTTCGGACGATATGTTTCAAAAATGGAATTAATTTTTTGCGCCGGAACTGTGTTCACGAAAAACGCTCCCGTGGAAATATCGATCAGCGAAAAGCTGACGTCATCAATTTGATCTTTTTTTCTTTTGCAAACAGGAACAACAGACATCAAATAATTATTCTCCTTTGAAGTCAGCAAATTATCTTCGACCAAAGTTCCCGCTGAAATAATTCTCGTAACTTCTCTTTTAACAATGGCCTTGTATCCGCGTTTTTTTGCATCCAACGGAGATTCCAGCTGCTCGCAAATCGCAACTTTTTGACCGCTTTTGATTAATTTTCCGACATAATTATCTATCGTAGCAAATGGAATTCCGCACATCGGAATATCTTCGCCTTCGGATTTACCACGTTTCGTAAGAACTATATTTAATATTGAAGAAGCGAGTTTGGCATCTTCAAAAAAGCATTCGTAAAAATCGCCGAGCCGAAATAACAATAAACAATCAGGACACTCTGACTTTGCCGCTAAATATTGCGACATCATCGGTGTTGCTTCGCTGATTGATTTATAGAAAATGTTACCTTCTTCCATTGCATCATCCAAGTTTATCGCACATAGTATAGAAAAAATAAGAACGAATATCTATTAATCTTTTGTTAACATTTTTCATCCAAATTGTTATTGTTTGGAATTATGGAAAAGGTTATGCAACCGGGGTTGTTTAAGAAAAACGCAGTGTTGATAGAACAAGATTTCGTTCAATGCCGTTTATACGAAGATCTGTTGGAAGCTTCCGGATTCGATGTTTATATAGCGAAATCCGCAATGGATGCCTTAACCAAAATCAGACAGGAAAAACAAGATATTGCAATAATAAATACTGAAATCGCCGAAGATAAATTCATAAAAAAATTTGTAGAAAAAATAAAAACAGAAGAAAATTCGTTACCGATTATTGGAATTTCGATTTATTCCAAAGAAAAAAAGCAAAATATTGCAAATATATTAGATAATTTCTTAACAAAACCATTTTCTATTGATACATTTATGAACGCGATAGACGGATGTTTGGAAGAAGAGAAAAATGGTTGCGAAAATTCTGATTATCAATGAAGCTGAATTAGATTTATCTCACATAGTAAATTTTTTGAATAAAAGATTGTGGAAGACGGCGGTTTGTAATTCTGGAGTCGGTTCCATTGCTGAGGTAGGAAGGGAGC
>JAFQBQ010000163.1 GCA_017416635.1 Alphaproteobacteria bacterium
TATCAACGATTGCATTCAACAGTCCGCAAGTGTTAAATTATTTCAGTGCAATAAATGCATTGCAGAATCAAGTGCAATATCTTTCCCAAATCTTGAAGGAAATGCCACACGATGATTTACAAAATAAAGAGCAAATAACGTCGCGTATAAGGGCGTTAGAAATCAGTTATGAATCTTTGATAGTTTACTTTAGAGAATTGAAATCAGTCTTAAATGATATTCAGTCGAAGACGATGATGAACATTGCAAATAATTCAGGGCAGAGGGCTGATAGCAATGGATCAAATGAGTATAAGCAGCTATATAACAATAAATATGCCAATGTAAAAAATCTGTCGCCAGATGTGTTAAAAGGACTTTCAAATAAATACGGTCAAGGCAAGAGGCAGGATGACAAGAGTAATATCAGCAATGTAACACATACGAAACTGATAAAACAAGGCGAGTCGTTTAACGGCATATCAGGCAAAGTAGAGTATATTCCATTACAACCAATTGACGGAGATAGCTTACTTATTACAAAACGTCGGAAGATACTTTTGCAGAACAAAGGACTAACGAGTCTGAGCTTTTTGCCTTCTGAGTTTTCGGAAGCAGACGGGCTTTTTTTGGATAATAATAATCTGACAGATCTTACACTTCCTTATATGCCGAAGTTGCGTACCTTGCAAGTTGTAAATAATCCGCTAACAAAATCTGCATTAATGAGTGCTAAGTGGAGCAATATGCCGAAACTAGACCAGGTGTATTTACCTGACTCGATCGAAGAGAAAGACCGCGAAGACGTTGAAAATGTAATACATAAAGCTATTCCAAATAGAACCATCCACATACGTTGGGGGTTTGGCGGATAAAAGCAGAAGCGAAAGATTAGAGTGCGGTGAACATTTCGCTGCACTTTCCAACAAAATCGTCTATTGCTTCACAACTTGATAATGTGCCGCTACTCTTGGTCAACCGATTTATCCAAAACAAAAACGAATCAATCTTCGTCCGAATTCGACCGATCCATGTTGGCTAGCATATCTTCGATGTACGCGACTCTGGCCACCAGATCTTTTCCTTCGAAATCCTGCGAATATATTCTTTTTGCTTGTTCGACATTTCCGCATAATCCATACGCCATCGCCAAATTACTTCGATGATTTACATCGGCATTAGGCAGTGCGCAGGCGCCTTCCAAATAGAAGACCGCTTCCTTGTACTTTTGCGTCTGGAGCAACGATAATCCTAAGTTATTGTAGGCTTCTATATAATTTGGATCTTTCACGATAACTTCTTTGTAAATTTTTTGAGCCTTTTCATGATCTCCGGCTTGGTCGTATATCGTTCCGAGGGCATTTAGGCAATCAACAGAGCGATATTTTAAAAATTCCTTTTTCGCCAGTTTCTCTTTGTTTGAGAGCAAATATATTTTTCCTCGTAAATATCCGACTTTGTCTGCCGGAGCTTCGTATTTTTCTGCTAGCTTCAAATATTCCTCGGCTGCATCCAACAATTTCATTTGGATATAAATATCACTCAATCCTAAATATATCTGATAATCTCTTTCATCTATTTCTTTCGCTTTTTTATAAAAATTAACTGCCGCTTCGAGATTTCCAGAATTTCTTGCGTCACGAGCCACGCGAATCAATTTTTCAGCTTGAGGATCTGAAATTCTTCCGGCGCAAGACACCAACAGCGACAAAACAATCCCCGATGCTACAACACTGCTGAATTTTTTTAAGTTCGTCATAATCCTGTTACCTCCCTAATTTTCTAAACGGCACTTCTACAAGTCTAAACAATACTTCCGCGACAGCAAATAACAAAACAATAAAAATCACAAACTGCCAGGTGTAAAAACTCGTCTGAGAATCAGAAAACCACTCTTTAGGAAAATATATGGAATCCGTAAACCAAACGACGATGCTCGCCAAAGTTAACTGAATCGCGTAAAATGAATATGATCGCTTTCCTAAGAACTTAAACGCTTTTCCGAGAAGAGGGAAATCGAAACAGCCTTCAAAGAACACACAAATCGCAACGACTGACACGCACAAAAACGTTGTAATGATATTTTCGCAGAACAAGTAATACGTATGAGTCAAAGACGGATATATCCATACTCCAAGAGCAGCAATTGCTGGAATAAATTTATTACATTTCTTATTCGATACGCCGGTTTTTGCATAGACAAACGCTAAAAACGCTCCGAAGAATAATTCGGCGATATTATTTACCGTCCAATAATAGTGGTATCCAAGATAACTATAGTTTAATGGAGAAACCATGCAAGCGAAGAGTAATCCTAATCCTAACGAAACCATCGCGCGCTGAGAATTATTTTGAAGAGCTAACAGAACTATCGGCCAAATCATATAGAATAAAGAGTCGATTGCCAAAGTCCATAAAGGCCCGATCCCAGATCCGTACACTTTGTCGAAAGCCTCATTTACGCTAACATTTCCCCAATGCAATTCTACTATATTGTTGAATGTGCCGAAGAATATTTCAAAAGGCGCCCTGAGTAACGGAGATATCCAAGATAGGTCTTTAAATGTCAGCAGCAAAAAAATGCCGAAAATAATTAGTACGGTAAATACGACTGGAAATATTCTGAAAAATCTTTTTTTGTAGAACGTTAAAAGCCAATCTTTCGCAGCGGAAATTTTATCTATGAAAGGATCATCCCCTTTCCCAAATTTATTCATCAAAGATAGAGTAA
>JAFQBQ010000164.1 GCA_017416635.1 Alphaproteobacteria bacterium
ATTTGTAGGATACGAAAAATCGGAAGAGCATTGCAAAATTTTGGACATCGTTCAAGACAACGAAGAGTTAACTTCGCTAGAGCATTCAGGGACTGCATTTTTGATTACTGAACAGACGCCGTTTTATGCGGAATGCGGTGGTCAGTGCGGAGATACCGGAACAATTTCTACGGCAAATGGTGTTTTCAAAGTTAAAAATACTCAGAAATTTTGCAACTCGATCATTGCGCATGAAGGCGAATTAATTTCAGGGAAAATAAATGTTTTCGATAGCGTAAAGTTGCAAATTGATGTGGAGCGCCGTGAAAAAATTATGGCGAATCATACCGCGACACATTTAATGCAGGCAGCGCTACGGAAAATTTTGGGCGAACACGTTATGCAGATGGGCTCGTCACTGAATGATGAACGTTTGCGTTTCGATTTTTCGAACAAGAGTCCAGTTTCAGAAACAGATTTGCAAAAAACAGAAGATTGGGTAAATGAACAGATATTAAAAAATCTTCCTGTGATTTGTTCGCAAATGGAAAAGAACGAAGCGATTTCTGAAGGTGCGATGGCGTTGTTCGGAGAGAAATATGAGGACGTAGTTCGTACCGTGAAGGTGGCGGATAAGGATAAGCTTGCGTCTTTTGAACTTTGCGGCGGAACTCATGTTTCATCGACGGGCAAGTTAGGAATGTTTAAAATTGTTTCGGAATCGGGCATCGGATCAGGGTTAAGGAGAATCGAAGCAATTACCGGAATGAAAGTTTTGAACGAATTGCGTAACAAAGAAAAAACTTTGCGAGACATTTCTTCTGAACTTAATTGCAGCTTGGGAGAAGTTCAGACAAAGCTTTCGAGCGTGCTTCAAGAGTTGAAAGAAAAATCTAAGAAATTGGTGTTGGCGCAGCAAAGCGAAGCATTTTCTAAATTGAAAAAAGTAGAGCAGGGGAGTGCGGTCATTTATTCCGGAATTTTAGAAAATTTTTCAGTGCAGGATTTGCGATCATTCAACGATTTTGTTAAAGGAAAAATCCAAGACGGTATTGTGATTTTGTTGAATAATGATGCCGGCGCAGTAACTTTAACTGTATCTGTTACAAAGGGATTAAAAGGAAAATACAAAGCCGGCGAAATTATCAAAAAAGGTCTGGAAGTTCTAAACGGAAAAGGCGGCGGAAATGATTTGTACGCACAGGGGGCGGGTACAGGAAATGCAAATGCCGCTCTGGACGCAATGTGCAAAGTTATTTTATGAAATATGTAGTTCCGAAAGAATCCGATGGAAGCCGAGCAGACAGAGTCGTAAAAAATGTTTGCTCGGATGTCGGTTACGGAGTTCTTCAAAAAATATTTCGTTTGGGAAAAGTAAAAGTAAACGGGAAGAAAGTAAAACCTGATTTTCAAGTATCCGAAAATGATGAAATTTTTGTATCACTGCCAGAAAAAACTCAGGAAGTAAAGATTTCGGACAAATCATCGGAAGCAAAACTTCGCGAAATGATTATTTTCGAAAACAAAGATTTTATTGCGTTAAATAAACCGGCAGGATTGGCAGTTCAAAAAGGAACAAAAGTAAAATTTTGCGTAGAATCGTTGCTTAAATGTTGCGCAGAAGATTATCGATTGGTTCACAGACTTGATAAAGATACTTCTGGGATTTTGCTTATAGCAAAAGGAGTCGCAGCCGCACGCAAACTTACGGAATTATTTCGCGCGAAGAAAATTCAGAAAACATATTGGGCGGTTGTCGATGGAAAAATTTCTGATTCCGGAGTTATCGATAATTACGTCGAAAAAACTTTTGTTTCCGGCGAGGAATTAATGGCCGTTACTGATTCATCGGATGGTCAGCAAGCAATTACGGAATATCGTCCGATAAAGAGAGTAGGGTATTATACGCTGCTGGAATTACTTCCGAAAACAGGACGAAAACATCAGTTGCGAGTGCACTGCGCGCAAGTACTGAATGCTCCGATTTTGGGAGATGTGAAATACAACTGGAACAATCAGCATAAGCATCTTTTTTTGCACGCTAAACGAGTAGAAATTTCTTCTTTGAAAGTTTCTATTGAAGCTCCCCTGCCGGAATATTGGAAACAAATTGACACAGAGTTGGTTTAATTGTATTTTTCCTCAAGTGGCAGACGAAAAATTAAGTTTTCGTTAACATTGTTTGGGTAAAGTGAGGTTGGAAGCGAAAATGGGTTTGCTGAGTATTTTGTGCAGAAGTGTTAATGATGTTTTATATTAAAAATGTGTTGAAATCGTGGTTAACAAAATTAAAAAATAACAAAAAATTAGACGCATTTAAAAAAGCGGTGATTCCGTATATAAGTAAGTTGAATTTTCACAGCAGAATACCTGAAAATTATAAAAGTCACGTAATAAATGTGGAAATCATGCTTGCTGCGTATTTTATAAGCTCGCTGATTATTTATCCAGGATTTGATGCAGTTGTTTTCTTCAAAGAAATTTTTTCACTTTTATGTGTTTACGGAGCTATTTTTTGCTGGTTTTTTGATAAGCTCGATCAGAGAGCTTCGATGAAAATTTGTTTAGTCGTAAATGCTTGCATCGCACCTATAATATTTTTCAATAATCCTTTAATGGTCTCGGTATTTTTCTTGCTGGCTCTGATTTTGTTTGAATACATTTTATTGAAATACGTCAAAGGATGTAATTTTTTCAAAAATGCTGTTCCGGTGTATGTGGTTTGCGAGTCGAAGTCCGACGCTAACAAAGTTTTATCTTTGATGAAGGAGTACAAGGTGTTGGAACTAATTTTGCTGGATAATCATTCTGAACACCAAAAAGATATGAAGTTGAGTTGCATTACTTCATGTTCAAATATTAGAAATTATTTACAAAAAATATCTAGGCTTTTATTTTATCCAACTCCGCGTCGTCTGATATATTTTGCAGAACGCCAGAATTCGGAACATTTATCTGAATTAATTAAGATTTCTGTTGAACAAGGGATTCCTTTGTTTAAAGCGGATGCGAAAGCTGAAAAAATTTTGGCGTTATCTCCGATCGCTCTTGATGA
>JAFQBQ010000165.1 GCA_017416635.1 Alphaproteobacteria bacterium
CCATTTTGTTAAAAATTTATTTTCTTTGGTACCTTCGATACACATAACATACATGGAAAAATAGAAGGGGTATTCATCTAAAGGTTTTTTTTCAGAGCCTTTTTTCCCAGTTAAGGTAACGCCTACTAACGTCGAAATGTTTTCTAATTCGCGTAATGTTAACTCAGACATCATTGAACCCTTTGAATTGTATATCATCTGAGCAATTAGTTCAGACATTTTCTTCATTTTTGTGTCGAATCTGTATATTGTTCCACAGTCGCGCATGAAAAATAATACTAAAATTAACAACGGTAGACTGAATGCAAATTCTATCAGTACGCCGCCGCGAGATTTGCCGACGATTTTTTGAAAAAACGATGATAATCTTTTCATTTGTCCGATACACATGCATCCACTCTATAAGAAAAAGATTAATAAATCTTGAATTATTATAATAATGATAAAAACGGGGATATTATGTCGCTTGTTAGCCAAGATTTAACTTCTGCACGTAGCTGCAATTTGTCTAATATGTCGCGGTGGTATTTTATCAGCCATTTTTTTTCTTCGCACGTCAGCAAAGATACATCGATAAAATTGAAATCAAAGGGAACTAACGAAATAGTATCAAACGCAAAAAAATTCTCAGAAAGATTTTTTACTACGATCATATTTTCCAATCTTATTCCGAGATGATTTTCGAAATATATTCCTGGCTCGTTAGATAAGAGCATATTAGCTTTCAATGGAACGGAATTTTTTTTTGAAATTGCAATTGGTCCTTCATGCACATTCAACATATATCCGATACCATGTCCGGTGCCGTGATTATAATCCAATCCTGCATTCCATAAATATTGTCGAGCTAAAACATCTAACGCTGCGCCAGTGTAATCTTTCGGTAATTTAGCATTAGCTACGGAGATATGTCCCTTCAGTACCAAAGTGTAATAAGTTTTTTCTTCTTTGGTCGGAATAATTTTTGTAAATGTTCTCGTAATATCCGTCGTGCCATACAAATATTGTCCGCCGGAATCCAAAAGCAAAAATTTTTGAATGATAGCGTTTGTTTCATTTGTTGGAGAATAATGTACTATCGCGGAATGTTCATCTGCCGCGGCGATTGTATCAAAGCTATTAGAAACAAAATCTTTATTTTCTCGGCGCAATGCAAATAATTTGTTTACGCAATCAATTTCGCTGATATCGTCATGATGATAGAACCAATACATGAAATTAACTATCGCTTGAGAATCTTGTTTTGCGATTTCTTGTATATTTTGAATTTCAGCGGAGCTTTTTACACATTTTTCGTTAATTATCGGATTTTCTATGTTTACGAAATTTGAAGAATTCAAAAACGCCGGCGCTTCGTTAAAATCTGTGCCGATTTTTTGGAATTTTGTTAAATCATTTTGTAATTGTTTGATATTTTTATAAGGCAGATTATAGGAATTATCGACGTATAAAATATGTTCACCACCCTTTGTGATTAAAGTATATCCCAAAACGACAGGAGTATTTTTTGTGTTCAAATCTCTTAAATTTAAAAGATACGCAGATGAACACGGATCGCAGATCAAATAACCGTCAAGATTATGCTTGTTGATTAAGTTTAGAATGCAATCGAATCGATTTTTATCAATATTCCATTCTAAAATTTTCGCGTTGCGAGTTTGTTTTGGTACACTGAATAATTTATCAAAATCGCAAGAAGTAAATTTGTAGTAACGAAGTCTTGATTTTATTTTGTTTAAAGAACTTATGCTAAAAAAACGATAATCGATTGCAATTTCAGTTTCTTTCTCTAAATTATTTTCGATCCACCTCGCGATATTTTCGAAGGATAACTTTTCAATGGAGAATTTATTAGGATCTATCAATAATTTTGCCGCTAGCTCATATCGTCCATCTACGAATACTGCGGATTTGTTTTCGGAAATTACAACTGCGCCAGCCGATGCCTTCAATCCGGAGATTCGTTTTAAAAAATCGGCTCCTTCATATGCGACACCAGGATATGGGCTCGCGACTATAAACAACAAAGCTGAGCAATCTTGCGAAACATTCATCACATTTTTAACAACTACGCTTGCGATAAGATCACTTTATCCATATTATAGTCAATATGTTTTTGGAGATTTTTGCAGAGTAATGTTTTCCTCGTTTGAGGTGAATGTGGCTTGTTGGTTTTTGCAGTAGAAGAAAGTTCATTGTGGATAACGAAATTCAAATTGTTTGGACAGAAGGCTTATCTAAAGCGATGGAAAAAAGGCTCGAGAAGTATTTTTCTATGCATGAAGGGCAGGAAGTTCCTTCTGGATTGTATGCAAGGATTATTGAAGAGATAGAAAAGAGCCTAATTAAGACAACGTTAAAATATACTAGTGGGAATCAGTTAAAAGCGGCGAAAATTTTGGGGCTTAACCGAAATACGTTAAGGAAGAAAATTTCAGCGATAACTGAAACGCAAACAACGATGGATTCATGTGGCAAAAATTAAATCAATTTTTTAAAGAGCAGAGAGCAGTTACTTTTTCTTTCGCAATTTTGGCTTTGTTGCTGTGCATAGCTACATATCACATATTCTATGATGTAAATTTATTTATGCGTCATCCGCGAAGACTGACATTGATTCTTTATGCCGACATTGTTGTCGCTCTAATTGCTTTTTTTATCATGGGTAGAGAAGTCGTCGATCTTTGGCGAGTGAAATTTAAAAACGGTTCCAAATTAACTTTGAAGTTAGTTTTCGTTTTTTCGCTTATTTCTCTTGTTCCACCAATTGTGATGAGTATTTTTTCAACAACTTTTTTTCATAATGGTTTGGAGTCGTGGTTTAATTTTCGAAACCAAACAGTTTTGCAGGATTCTCTTAAAGTTGCTAATTCATATTTACTAAATACGAAAGAAAATACATTAAACGATTGTATTGCAATTTCGCGAGTGATCGAATCTTATTTTAATAGGAGAGGGAATCAGTTCATTTTTGAAAATGAAGGACCAGATCGAAATTTGTGTCTTCTCTTGGATGATATGTGCACATTGAAAGAAATCGATTCGGCGATAATCATCGTTTCATCGTCGGTGATAGCTCATTCCAAGTATAGTGTGGGATTACACTTCGTTAACATAA